>CAZUXP010000011.1:0-41900 GCA_964624275.1 uncultured Methanosarcinales archaeon | reverse complement strand
TTTGTCACTGCAATCAAGGAAAAGTGTTACCCTAATACGGGATAGTATAGATTTTATGGTGTAAAAAAACCTATTTGTGAGTATTTTGGATAATTTCATGTTTTAGTATATAACATTCCCGAAAATCAGAAATAGTTGCAAACTTACTTAATTTATCTTTTAGCGTGTCAAAATCAAAACGCGGTTCTAATTTTTTGTCAAATCCAATCTTTTCATATTGAATTTTTTTATACAGAGCATATTTTGCCAGATTTGAAAAAATATAGATTGATGAGATTGAAAATAATCCAGATTGTTCTTGTAAATACCCTATTTTTAAGAGTTTTTGTATTGAATCCTTTGCAGAAAATGCCAGTCCTGTTTTTTTAAAAAAATGCTCAATACTGAATTTTTGGAGTTCATATGCTTTTTGTAAAACTTGTAAATCTTGTTTTGTTAATTTAGAAAAATCAGGAAGTTTTGCATACGAAAACTCAGAAATATCTGTTATTACAAACCCATTTATTCTCTCAATCAAAAGTGTAAACGATTCATTTTTACTTTCACATAAAAATAACACACAAGGAATTAATGCTGTTTTTACAGATTGATCTTTTGATGCCATAATATGAAAATCTTTTTTCGATAAATCTGATTGAATAATAGGCACCAGTTCTTCTTGGTTAAATTCTTCTAATTTCTCAAAAAATTTTGCGTCGTGCTTCTTTGAATCTAAAATATTCACTGTTGTTCCACCGTGTTTTGTAAGTCTTGGTCGAACATTTACAAAAAGTGGTACATCAACAACTCCAGTAACTAGTGCGTGTCCGATTGCTAAATTTTGTATCTCTTTTTCACAGTTATACGTCAATCCTTCAATCGTATTAGTTAAAGTCTTTAAATCATTAGGATTTGTTACTTTTAACACAATTTGCGTTGAAACTTGACTTAATATTGATTTATCAACTCTTGCAGGTCGTTGACTAATCACACATAACCCGAGTCCGAATTTTCTACCTTCGCTTGCAATTGTTCGTAGAATGTTTGAACAGACCGCACTTTGAAAACTTCGTTCAGGGCAAAAATTGTGGGCTTCTTCAACAATACAAAAAAATGGTGGTATTCGTTCTTTTTTTCGAAGTTCAAATAAGTCCGTCAATATTTTATATACTAAAATTTGTTGAACGTGAGGCGGTATCCCTTTAAGATGTAAAATCGAACACATCCCGCCTCGTATCATCTCATTATAAGGTATTGGACTTGATGAGAAAATATTGTACTCTTTGAGATGATCTAATAACTTAATTACATGCCATTTTGCAGGGCTTTCTTCTGATTCAAGTGCAGCTTGAAGTGTATCAATTGTAACGGTATCTAATTGTTTTAATGCCGAATACAACAAACCCTCTTGTGTTGTACTTAACTTAGATGGGAGAATTTGCAAAATTTCTTGAGCGGTAAGTGATTCTGGAATATGTAGAGGTTTTGCGTCTTGAATTTGACTAGAATCACCATATACTTGGATTTGCTGCACAAAACTTGTTGGTTTGAGGTCGTATGATTGAAGAATTTCATTTTCTTCACCTTTTTCCCTTAATGTTTCATATTCTCCATGTGGATCTATGATTAATAATGGAACTTTTTTTCGTAATATTTCCTCAAGCAACACACCGACACAATATGATTTACCTGCACCCGATTTTGCAAGAACAGAAATATGTTTTGTTAATAAATTTTGGAGATTTAAATATACTGGAATATTGCGACCTTCTAGTTTGCCGATTAATGCACCCATTTCTTTTGAATCAAGTTTAATTATTTGCGAGATAAACTCATCTTCTGCACGTAATACTTCACTTGCGTTTGCAAATGGAACACGAGGAAGTCCAATTGTTCCAGATTCGCTTTTATACCCAATAATTGTACATTGTCCAATAGTCTGATTCGGATCACGAATAATTTCTAAAATTTGACATAAAACATACCCATAATCTTCATGATAAACTTGAACAAAATCTAATTTTTGTGCAAAACCTGTGATAACAAATTGAAATTCACTTGTTGTAATTTTTCCCGTGATTGTTCCCAGAATCATTATATATATGAAATTCTTCTTCCTTTTAAAGATTTGTATACATTAGCTACGTAGAAATTCCCACAACAATATGAATTATAGCTTAAAGGAAGTGTATTGCCTTAAATTGAAAATAAAATATTTTTAAATTCTTGTTAAATTCTTTGAATTTAACATTGAAATCATATCATAAAATTTGACGATTGTTTGAAATAATTTCAAACTTAAGGATTTTAATCTGAAAACTACAGATAAATTTTGGTGAGATTTTCCACCAGAAAGGTTGAAAGTTACGTCTTTAACTTCGAAGATGTTAATCTGAGAAGCTGGAATAGGAGTTTTTTCGCAATATACTTCGATTTTTCAAATATACTTATTTGAAAAATAAAACTATAAGTTATTGATCAAATCGAAAATTTCAGAGGATTTCTATAGAGCCTATACATTTTATGAAAGAATAAGTTTTATATATGTAAGACATTTCACAGAATATAGGTGAGTATATGGCTGAGAAAAAAAAACAAGAACAAGAAGTATCAAAGGATGAACAAATAGGATTTCATAAAGGTGCAATTTCTGTTTTGAGCAAAGAACGTGAAGAAATGCTTAAAATAGCTGGAATTACTGAACAATTAATTCAATTACATTTAAAACAACTTGAAGAGCTTGGCGTTGATGTTTCAGAAGTTTCAAAAGAAGTTGAAACACAAAAAACTGAACCAAAAAAACGAGTTCCGATTGAAAACTTAATTTAGTTAGTCTTGTATGACTAACAATTCTTTATTCTCAGTATAAAATTTCTGTGAATCTGTTATCATAAATCCAATAATATTTTGATGAGTAATTTGAAATTTTTGTAATGATTTTAGATTATAATATTCAATATGTAAATCAACATTAAACTGCTCTGTTTGTGTATAATTAAATCCACAACTAAAAAATGAATTTGATTCTAATTCCCACATTTTTAATGAGTAATTTTTGTGAAATAATTCAAAACTATCAAGCATTACAGAGGTTATGTTTATATCAAAAGGTTCATTATTCACAAGAGTTATATACGAACAATTATGGGATAATGCAAAAGATTCTATTCCAACTGAGCCAAAAGCAAACGACTCATGGTTAAATGATTCGCGAGACTCACTTCCAAGTGTGGAAACATCTAAAAACATCGAGATAATAACTCCTAATATAATCATAACTATTGCAAAGACTATTAAATACTCAGTTGAAGATTGCGCTTTCATAACTTTGAATTTTTAATTGTTTCTTGAACTAATTTCGGATCAATGTCGTCAGGTTCAATTCTTTGTTCGTTTTTTGAGTTTTTTGAAAAACCAAAAAATGCTTTACATTTACGCCAAAATACAGATGCAGGTGATTCATGAGAATGAACTACGACTACGTCACTTTGTAATGATTGAAGATCGACTTCGTCTGTTGATTTGAAAAATGCAATACATCGTTGTTTGAATTGTTTTATCTGAAAAAAACTTAATTGAATCCAACAAGTAAATTTTGCGATAAAACTTGTATTCTTTGTATTACATACTACAGGAGATCGTGAATGTACTGATTTTTTACGTAAATATTCATCCATATCTTTATGAAATGATTTTGAAGTCATATGACGTGAAAAAACAAATAGTATTTATAAAATAATCGGCACAATTTATAAATAAACTACATTCTCTTTTTTATTATGTACGATAAGAACGTAATATCAATATTGCAACAAATGACTCAAGTGCCGTATATAAGTCTTGCTCCAAGAGCAAATAAAGCGATTTATCAAGCATTACAATTTGCAAAAGAAAAAGGGTATACAACTGTATATATTCCTGATGAAGGAGGTTGGATCACATATGCACAATTTGCAAAAAAACTCAAACTACACATTGAATACATCAAAACAGAACATGGTCTAATAAAACCTGAATCGTTAATACTCTCAGACAAGAGTGTCATCTTACTTCATACGTTAGCAGGTTACCACAGTTTACAGAAAACAGCAGAAATACGAAAAGTCTGTGACGCACAAGGAGCACTTTTTATCGAAGATATGTGTGGAAAGCCAAACCAAAAAGGTATGGGACATATCATATTAGGAAGTTTTGGTAAAGCAAAACCTCTTAATTATGGAATTGGCGGATTTATTGGAACAGAAAATCAAGATTGGTTCAAAAAATTACAATTTGATACTGTTATTGAAGATAAAAAACTATGCGAGCTTGTTGAAAACGTGCAAAAAAGACTTGAATTCTTATATAATTTACGGAATATATGTAAAAACCGGTTTAAATTGGAAGGATTTCACACAATTGCAGATTCACACGGTATCATTTTACTCGTACCTTATTCGACTGATTTACAACAAAAACGTATTGAAATGATTGCAAAAGACTTAGATGTTGAGATTGAATGTTGTCCAAGATATATTCGAACAATGTCAAAAGCGATTAGTTTAGAAATAAAAAGAAAATCTATGCCACTATAACTTTTTGTGTTATTGCTTGACCAGGAATACCTGTTTGAAATAATACTCGTAATTGACCATTTCGTCCATGAATTGCACGAACTTCACCAAGAATTTCTTTACCACTACTTGTTGTGTATGTGACTTTTTTTCCAACAAGCTTTTGAGCATCTTCTGCATTTACAACAGAATCCACATGAATGATTGCTTGGTTTGGAGTTTGAGTTTTTCGTCCTCGTCTAAAACTTGCGATTTTTCCTTCCATAATATGACAAGAATTGCGCACCTATTTAAAAATCTTTTGGAGACAAACCCATTGCATATGCTAAAACATGTTGCTCATATTGTTCTTCTAATAATGATAATCGAGTTTTATCATCGGCAGGTTTTGCGTCTTCAACTCTTTCTAACTCAATATCTCTCAAAAAATTTTCAAAAAATGTAATTTTACCACCGACATTTTTTGTTAAAAATAAATTTTGTGGATTGCGAGACAAAATATTGTGTTTTTTATATAAACCAGCCACAGTAAAAAAAGGATGTTTATATTCTGATACTGCTGAACGAAATCTTCCTGTTAAAGCCCCAGTATTTCTATCACAATATTGATTACAAATAAATAAACCTTCTTTTTTAAAAACATACGGTGAATCTCCTGACAGCATATTAGTATAATTCCAAAATATTCTTTGTGAAACAAACTCATCAATATTAAACTCGCCACGTTGCACAAATAAATTAGGATTAAAACCACTTTTTAACCAACCATTTGAATGAAGAACTTGGGAACCCAGATAAGGTGCAATTTTTTTCAGGCGAATTGAACGCATTATTGGAGATACTTCTGAGTCTTTATTTTCTTGAATTACCGTTTCAAGATTGATTAATTCAAAAACCATGATAAGAAATTACGACAAGAAGTATATAAACATTCACATTTGTAAATATGCTGGTAAAAAATCAGCAATATAAGGCCAGATAAATGGTGCGACTGCAATTAATAATCCAATAACAATCGCATGCCAAAGTTTTTCTCCAACAGTTCCACCACGTGCTATTGCAGCGGCTGCTTTTATTTTAATTGCAGCAATAATACCAATTAATGAAGGAATTGCATATGTTGCAGCCCAAGCAGGCATCCAAGACATAAAATCAAAAGACATTACCCATTGCGCATTAAAAGAAATAAATGTGAATATAATTGTTGCAGGAATTGCATGAAGTCCATGACCTAACCAACCCATACCGGATTCATCAGCATGTACAAAGAATAGTTCAACTAATCCTATAACTAAACCAACGACAATTGGTGCGACATATAAAAACTCAGCCATAATCATAATTATGTGAACAGCATTTATAAATATTTATCCCCACTTTAAAAAAGTAAAAATTATTTTAATAACCAAGCAATATCTTCTTGTTCTAAATCAAGACTTTTTGAAATTATATGAGCAATTTTTGTATTTTTTTGAAAAATATGTTTATAAAAATCAACTTCCAAAAATGCGCGTTTTATCGAGCAATGTGTTTTTTGTGCAATTTTTTGTGCAATAATTTTTCGCTTTGCATTTGACATGTTTATTTGCCAAATTTTAAGCAATCGTGATGATTGCTTGATTTCAGATTTTTTTGCATAGGGTATATTTTTACTTGAAGATACACCCATTGAAAGTAAATCAAACACATACACTAAAAAACGCCATTCTTGATTTTTTCGAATTCGCGATAAATAAATATTTGCTTTACTTAAAACTCCGTATGCGCGAGCCAGATCTGCAGGTTTTGTATATTCAAAGGCAGTATTATAATCAAGCCAGAGATGTTGTTGATCAACATCTATTGAAACTAAGTCTAGCGCTTGTTTTGCGACAATACCATCAGTTGTTTTTAAAATTGTTTCAACTACTTGTTGCATCGTTTCAGTTCGATTTCGTTCGGTTAATAATGTTAAATCTTCTTCAGTGATTTTTCCACTCATTTGTGAAAGTAATTCAACATCATTTATCGCTGCTCGAATATCACCATCACTTTGAATAGCAATTGTTTTTAAAATTGAATCTGTTGTCTCGATATTATGTTCACTTAAAACTTTTTGTAATATTTGAAAAGTTGCTGTGACAGATAATTGTTCAAATGCAAGTAATAGTGATTTTTTAATGAGAGGTGAGACTTTTTTATGCGAAATATCGTTTGCAGTACAAATAACAGGGTATTTACTTTGTGCAATAAGCTTTACTAATTCTTGTACACCCCCACGATCATATGTTCCTGAAATACCATCAACTTCATCAATTAAGATAATTTTATTCTTTGAAAAAAAACTTTGCTGCGTTAATGCAGGCGCTAAACGTTGTTGCAATTGATCTTTATTTCGAACATCTGACGCATTAATTTCAAAGAATTCAAACCCAAATTCATCAGCAAGTGCTTGAACAATACTAGTTTTTCCTGAACCACTCGGACCATATAATAAAACAGCTTTTTTTGATTGATTTTGATAATTACAAACAAAATCTTTGAGTACTTCAAGTTCTTTTTCTCGTCCAATTATTTGAGATGTATTGCTTGGTATAGCTAAAATACTCAAAGGTTTATTCATACTCATGTTGAAGAAGAACTTGTTTAAAAGTATATCGAATTGCATTTATTTAGCACAACCTTTATAAAACTGTTATTTTTCATCCTTTGAATGAAAACCACAGAATTAAAAGCGAATAGTCCTGTTGAGGAATTGGTAGTTAAACTTATTGAAGTTCAAGAGCCACGTCAAGTTCGTGATGGTGCACTCAAAGTTGCAAATGCGATCGGGCAAGATGACTCAGGAAACGTAACATTGACGCTTTGGAACGATGACATTGAAAAAGTCAAGACTGGTGATACTATTAAAATCACTAAAGGTTGGGTTGGCGAATACCAAGGAAATTTACAAGTTTCTGCAGGTAAATTTGGCACATTAGAAGTTATTGAATCAAGTTCTGAAGAGAAAAAAGCAGACAAACCGCAAAAAGACATTGACTTTGCAGTTGATGAAGATATAATTTAATTTTCTATTTGGGTAGGTAGTTCAATCCGGCAGAACACTCGACTGAAGCTCGAGACGTTGGGGGTTCAAATCCCCTCCTGCCCATTTTTTTAATCTAAAAAATATCTTGTAGTATAATATCCAGTTCATATAAGAGTATGTATTTATAAATAAGATATATTAGCACAAAACGATGATAGAATATATTATTGCAATGCTCGTACTACTTAATCCTTTTGCTATGTTTTTATATTTACAACCGATTATGAAAGAACTAACGCGCACAAAATTTTTAAAAGTACTAACAAAAGCAACTATTATTTCCGCATTCATTTTTATCATATTTTTATTTACAAAAGAATTATTTTTTGAAAAATTATTTAATATCCGCTTTGAATCATTTCAAATATTTGGAGGAATCGTACTCTTTTCAATGGCGTATTATTTTATTGTTAGAGGCGAAAAAGCACTCATTATTCTAAAAGAAGATCTAGAAGATGTTGCAAATGATATTGCGCTCCCCTTTATGGTTGGAGCTGGAACAATATCACTAACAATTATTATTGGTGAAAGTAATAACTTCTTTGGCGGTATAAGTATTGTGTTAATTTCTTTAGGAATTAATTATGCAACAATTTTAGTATTGCAATTTATTCGTGCACAATTTGAAAAACGAAAGATGCGAATCGCATTTGATAAAAACATGGAAATTTTATTAAAACTCAGCGGATTTTTTTTAGGTGCTATCGGTGTTGATATGATTATTACCGGAATATTGAGTTTGTAATAAATCTTTACTTCTTAAGTTACATAATCTTCACTAAACCTGTTACTGCATCAGATTTATTCTGGGGATGTAAAAAAGAAAACGCATCAAATCTTGGTTCTCCATTTTTTGTATAGATGATATTTTTCATTTTGTTTGCATCATATAGTATGAATAAATCTGTTTTTAAAGGATGACTTCCGTGTTTTATTGGTCTTTCATAAAAATTTTGTATAAAATTAGCAGCAATTTCACTCTGTTTAGTTATATCTGTTTGAATACCAAATAAATCACAATCAACTTTATAGTATCCTCTTCCTGTTTTAACACCAATATTTGCTCTATCAGTACCATCTCTTCTTATGATATTTACGAGCTCATCTAAAGATTCTTCTCGTTCAAAAGAACATAATGCTCTCATTACAATTGATTTATTCAAAAAATACCTTTTAAGAAAATTATCTATTTTAGTACCAACTTGATGATAATCCGGTTGCGTATCAACTCGATATTCAGGAATTGATAATTCAATTATTTGAATCATTTTTCAATACGATATTCTCGCAATAATTTAGATAACTCATATAAATTACCTTGCATTTGACCTTCATCCCATAATGCTTTATCTACAGATTGATGATCACTACCCTTTAATAAAAGTGAATCCAACGCATCATATGCAAACTCCGGTCGAATTAGACCTCCTCTTTTGTTTGCACGCGCAATTTCTTGAGCTAATTTTGATTCATCTTCTTTAGGTTGAATAATTTTTCCTTCATAAATAATTCCAATATCAGGAATACCACCAACACCATTATTCATTATCTCAGATAATTTTGTTGCATATAGTAAAATTTCTAAACCTTTTACCGGATTAATTTTATTTCGTTTATCTCGAGGTATATCCATCATGAATTTTGAAAGTTCAGTATTACTTGCATCTGCTCCAGAACCTATCGAAAAATGTCCTTGAAACATTTGATACACATTTTCTTCCCTTGAATCAAATGCAGTGATTGCCATAGAATTATGAGAATCTCTTCCAAGCAAAAGATATTGACCTATATGTTCAGAAGATTGTATTCCTTGAGTAAATTCAGTCATATACGCTTGCGTTATTTGAGGATTAATATCTTTGTTAGATTGAGTCTTACCAGTTAATGCTTCTTCAAAAGAAATACCAAACTTTCCATGTAAATAATGTTGAACTTGTTGATGTCTCCCATTAACAGCATTTTTTACAATGTTTTTGACAACAGCATCATAAGAAGTTGCATCAGTTGGTTTATTCTGTGAATCGAAAATAGTTTTAAGGTTTGCAGAAATCGGTCCTGCCGAACCAACAAGTGCTTGTAAAGAGGGTTTATCAAATAATGGAAATACTTTTTTTGCAGTGTTTTCCTTTCGACCACCCGATGTTCCTTGCTCATCTGATACTATTGCACCTGATTCAGGATTAAATACTAATGCGTTTATTACTGTCATAAAATGGAAGTAGTTTGAACTTATTTATAAATGTTTCTTTTTGTTATTACTTCTTAGTAATTAATTTTGAAAAAGTTTATAAGTGTAGATGTTATACTCATTCTCATGCAAGATAATCAAACTCCGCTTAACTTTGAAAAATCACTACAAAAAATATTAGAAAATGGTGATACGAAAAGTACTAAACTAGATTGGTTTGCAACCGGTGGAACAAGAGATATATTTATAGCATCAAACGGAGAGGCTAAATATATCGTTAAAGTTGATAAGACTCAAGATGAATGTCGTTCACCAACAGCAAAAAGAAATACGTCAAATTCTTTGAACTCATTATCTGAAGCAAGACAGGTCACTCGCAAAATTGGAAATGAATGTAGTTATCTTACAAAATTTTATTCATCAGGCAATATTGAGGATGATCGTGGAAATAAACGAAATTTTATTGTATATGAATATTTTCCAAGTAAAAATTTAGAAGCGAAATTAGAATCCGATGGTTTTCGAGAAACACTTCAAAAAAAACAAGGAATTGAAACGTTTCAACGAATCGCTAAAGATATCGGAGAAGGTCTAAAATGGATTCATAATAAAAATCTCGTACACAGGGATCTTAAAGCAGATAATGTTCTGATTAATGATTCATTAGACATCAAGGTTGATGATTATGCAAATGCAAAAGAAATTGGAAGTCAAACAAATTCATTAGATTCGACACTTGCAGGTCGATATATTAATGATCCAAGATTATTATTAGAAAATGAAACACTCCAACCGTATAATGATATTTATTCCTTAAGTAAAGTGTTATTATTCGCTTTAACAGGTGATAAAGGTCCCGAATTATTTCGTGATAAAAATAATAAGTTACGATTTGAATATGATAATCAATCACTTGTTACCAAAAGTGGGAAAATTAAAGAAAAAAATTATGAACATGCAATTAATACACTGTTGTCTAAATTAGATTCATTACCTAAACCTTATCAGAGACTGAGAAAAGTGTTCAAAAATGCTTTATGTCTTAGAGATGATGAAAGAAAAGGAATACGAAGATATCAAAGTATTGATGAATTTACTCAAGCTATGGATGATGCATTAAAACCAACCACTTATGAGAAGATTAAACAAAAATGGGTAACAGGAGTTATAGTTGCCGCAGCAGTAGGAATTGTAGGTTTTGGTTTTATGCATCATAATGCTGTTGAACAAGAACGATCAACTTATAGATTAGAATATCAGCAAATTATGGAACAAGTCACAGAACAACGAGCAGAGTTTGCTGAATCAATAAATGAAGCAACTAAATTATTTTATCAGGTTAATGAACAAAAACGCTCTTTGAATGATTTAGGTCACCAAATACCTCAGGAGACTCAATTACTCTTAAACGAGACACAAAGAACATTTTATGAATCAGTACATATAAACGGAGGAAGAGAACTTTCCAATAATTTACAACAACAGTTAGAACCAATTTTTACTGAAGCAGCGCAATATAGAATTTCGCCTAACGAATTATTTAACTTAGCGTATTACTCAAAAAACAATACTGTCGAAGATAACGTTTTGTTTGCAAACATAAAACTTGCAAGTGCATTAAAAATTTTGAGAGCTGCAAGTATAAACACTAATCGACATACTGTTTATGATGCAGATCTAGCAAAAAAAACACTTGAAGACCTAAGAAGTCGATACTAATTGTTCTTCTAAAATCAATCCATTCAACGGACTATTTGCCTGATAGAATTTTCTTGCTGAAGCTAAAATACGATGAGTTGATAGTGAGATTTTTTTTTGCATAGTATATATGTTTAAAACATTTTTATTTAATTTGTGAATCGTATCTAAAATATGTAAATCTTTTTTCAAATATGATTTTTGTATTACATCTACAATTTTTTGAAGTTCAACTAAAATATCTAATCCAACTTTGTCAATCACCCTTTTTTCCTTGAGAAGATGATACAACTCTCTTTGAGCATGTAATAATAATGTTAAAAATATCCAATACAATGAAGATGATTGAAAATATTTTTCTTTAGAAATAACTCTTTTAAGAAAATTTTCATATTTTTGAATTTGATTTTGCATATTTTCAAAGTCATCATACGATTTTTTTTTTGCATATTGAATAACTGACTTAACATGAACTTGAATCGAATATACAAATTTTAACAAAATAGTTTCGAATTTATCTGAAGACGGTTCTGTAATATTTTCAATAACGCAATTTTTTTCATCACTTTTTGACATTTCAAAACCAATTAATTTCTTTTGCAAAATTTTTTGAATTACAAAAAATTGACTTTGAGATGAATACTCAATACTAATTTTATCAAAACCAGTTCGATACAAATTAACTATCTGAGTTCGAATACTTGTCTCAAGTTCACCCACTACTTTTATTTTCGTCGATTTACCAACTTGGGTAAATTCACCCGATGCAATTAGTAATTTATTATCTTGATATTCAAAATCTAATACATTTTTTTGTGAAATTCCATTCTCTTCAACCCATTTTTTTGGCAAAGTAATCGTGTATGAACCATTTCCTTGCTTAATCACTTTTCGTTGCATACCAAAGAGAAAGTAGTTTCTTTTTAAATACTTTTCGAAAAAGAATATAATAAATATAATTAATATCACAAAAATATAATTAGTCTCACAACTACCTCTATACAGTGATTAATACAAACAGGATTGTTTGTGATTGAAGAAAATGGCAAAAACAAGAGATGGATTGAAACTAACCCAAGTTGTGCAACTATTAGAAACACTTGGTTTTGAAAGTCGAACTGGAACAAATCATTCCAGACTTTACACATTACCAACACCTGATGGACGAACAAGAAGTGTACCTTTAGAGAAAAGTACTGATGTTCGAAAAATGTTAGTACCTTACTTAACAAGAGCTTTGCCTAATTATTCAAGAAATGAATTATACAGAGCTTGCAAAGTAGGACAATTAAATTAGCGAGGAAATAAGAAAATGAAATTAGATGAATTAACAAGTAAAGCAATGATAATTGGAAATAATGTTGCAAAAGGAATAGTATATTTACACTCACCTGAAAATTTTAAAAAAGCTTCAGAAATAAAAGAACGAATAACTCAAACTTTTGGTGAAACTAAAATAAGAACTGATAATGTCAAACGTTTTGGAGTGAGTAATTTTGTTCCAGCAGATTTGTGGAAAAAAGGTTCATTTGAAGAACATGATCGCAGATATGATATTTTTCAAATGAATAAAAATCAAAGTGAAATCTTTATTCCAACAACAATTTTTGGATTAGAGTGGATGGCACAAAATGGTGAAACTTTATCCGATTACTTTGGTTCAGGTTCAGTTAGCCAAAATGAGACAAATAGAGTAATTGAATTTTTGGATAAAGCTGTAAATAAAGGTAGCGTAAATTTTTCAGACCTCTCATTACCTTTTGATTCATATACAAATTTACTAAATAGGTTACAGGCAAATGAAGTAGTTACAAAAGAAGTATTAAAAACAAAACCTCTTGGCCAGATTTCAGAATATCAAATAACTCCAAAAGGTTTGAATTTTTATGAAACTTTTGTACAGCCTCTTCACAGAATAATTGGTAATGATACACAAAAGCGTGAATTACTGGATCGATGGAGAGAACCTGTTGAACTTGAAAAAATTTGTAGAGGAGCACTGTTAGATTTACAATATGGAAGTGCTAAAAAAAACCGTCAAAATATGTACGGTTTAATTTGTGAAAACCCCGGTATTCGTACTAATCAATTAAGTTTACAAACAGGTTTGCATCTTAATACTGTAAAGTTATATGCAAATCAATTGTTAGATAGTGGAGCAATTACAAAAAACATAGAAAAAGGAAAGTCAATGTATTTTCCAAAAGTAGAATAAGAATAGTGACTTGAGATTAGTAATATGGGAGAAAATAAAATGAAAGCATTAACAGAAATAACGAGCGAATACACTGCAAACAGAAGAAATTATCCAACTAATGATACGAGTTTTTGTGAATATACTGTGAATGACACATTATCACTAGAACTTGTGCTAAGCGAAGTTTCAGTTTCAGATGTCAGAAATAAAAATCCACGACACACTAAAAATCCTGCAGATAAACTACCTTCAAATCAAGTACGAATTGAATCACCTAATGATAATTTATATTTAGGACAAACAGCTCCAAATTTGCGAGAAGTTAGAAATACAATTTTAGACTATCAAGTAGGACTAGGTGAACCTTCAAGCAGAATCAAGCAGAATCAAGAAGTAGATTACAAAACTGATTTTGAGGGAATGATTTTTGACTTAAATTTTGTTGAACGACTTGGTTTGCAAGAAGTAGATGCATTTGGTAAAGTCAAAACTCCATTTGAATCTTCAAAAGAACTTAGAGACGGAGTTACGTATAGAGCTATTTACAAAAGAGAAGGTGAAGATAAAATTAGAACTGCATATGTAAAATTAGGGGCAGGTGGATTAGAATTTGATCCGAGAGGTCCAAGACAACCTAGAGAAATCACAATTGGATTGCCTTTATCAAGAGATGAGGGCGAACAAAGAATTATGCATATTCCAAGTAAGATGTTTGAATTAGATACCCAAACTTACAATGCAATTCAATACAAGAATTAGGAGAACAAGAAAATGAAATTAGATAATATAGTAAACGAGATAGTATTAGACAAAAACAGACGAAGTGGTTTTTATGTAAAACCATTTACAATGAATGGTGAAAGTTCTTTAGGAAGAATGCTTGGAAATATTCCAATCACTATCGAACTTGATTCAGAAGAGAGCGGTTTATATCTCTGTCGGTTAGATGAATCACAAATCGGATTAACAAGTAAATATGGAATCAGAGATTCAGTTATTGGAAATGATGCATTCAATAAATACGACATTAGATTCTCAGGTAGTTTGAATCCTGAAGTGCAAATTCGTCCTATTGGAATTAATGTACCAGGTTTTCCAAACCCAGTTATTCGTCTTGATTTACAAGGTTGGAATTATTCAGTTAGTCGTGGAAATAACGAAGGATCACCGATGCAGTTTTATGTAGATGTTGATTATACAAACATCTAAATTTTTTATTTGTATAAAAAGATTTTATAAATCATAACTGAAAAATTAATGTGATGACAAAAAGCGAAATAGATTATAAGTATAATTTAAACGTATACTTTTCTTTTTTGAAAGGTAGTTGGCTCTTCATAACTATTCTCTTCATACTCATATTCCTGTTAGAGGGAACATATGTCATTGAAAATCTAATACTGAAAATTATTATAGATTCTATTACAGACTATGCGGCAGGATCAATGTTGCAAGAAGCACTTTATGTTGTATTATTTAGTGCAGTAGCAGGATATATTTCATTAGTTATATTTCGTATCACATTTGCGTTTTTTCGAATGTCCATTTTGAATAGAATTGATGCTAAAGCAATTTCTCAAATGAAAAAAACATTTTTCACTCATATTGTCAGATTGTCTCATGACTTTCACGTAACTCATAAGACAGGAGGATTGATTTCAAAACTAACTCGGTGTGGTAATTCAATAGAAAATTTCACCGATACAATCATTTTTAATTTCGCGCCATTTTTACTAAAAAGTCTCTGGATTGTTGTCATTGTTGGATATTTTAATATCATCGCCGCATTCATAATCATCACTACAATGATTATTTTTATTATCTTTACGTATTTTCGACAAAAAAAGGCTGAAAAATATAACATCTTAATGAATGATGCGGAAGACTCTGAAAAATCAATTGTGAGTGATATATTAACAAACATTGATTCAGTGATGTTATTTGGAAAAGAAAAACATATTTTACGAAAACATCTACAAAAAGTCCAAAACACAAAAAATATGCAATTATCATATTGGGATTCTTGGAGGATGACCGAACTTGGTCAATCACTCATTTTAAGTATTGGTTTTATTCTAGTCATCATACTTTCAGTATTTAATTTCATACATGGACAAATCACTCTTGGTACGACTGTGTTCATATTTAATTCATTTTGGAGTTTAGTTGGTAATGTATATGGATTTGCAGGAGGATTACGACAATTTTCACGGTGTATGTCTGACTTCGAGGAATTATTCAAATATAAAAAAGAAACACCAAGTATTGTAAATCACACTAATTCCATTAAAAAGAAAATTAAAAAGGGACATATTCAATTTGAAGACGTATCTTTTTCGTATACGAAAAAACGCGCTATAAGAAATGTTCAATTAAATATTAAACCAGGAGAAAAAATTGCATTGGTGGGTCATTCAGGAAGTGGAAAGTCTACGTTAGTAAAACTATTATATCGACTCTACGATGTACAAAAAGGTAAAATCTTAATTGATTCAACCCCTATTGAAAAATACGATATTGAATTTTTACGATCAGAAATGAGTGTTGTTCCACAAGAAGCGATATTGTTTGATGAAAGTATTTTTGAAAATATTAAGTTTTCAAAGCCAAAAGCTAAGAAGAATGAAGTGTTTGCTGCGATTAAAAAATCACAGTTAGATACTATCATTAAGAATTTTCCACAAAATGAACATACAATTGTTGGTGAGCGGGGTGTGAAATTATCAGGTGGAGAAAAACAACGGGTTTCAATTGCACGTGCAATTTTAGCTAATAAAAAAATATTAGTCTTAGATGAAGCAACTTCAGCTTTAGATAGTGAAACCGAGTTTTCCATACAAAAAGCGCTACAAAAATTATTAAAAGGAAAAACTGCGATTATTATTGCACATCGTTTGAGTACTATTATGAATGTTGATCGAATAATTGTCTTAGATAAAGGTAAGATTGTAGAAATTGGAAGTCATTCGCAATTACTTCGAAAAAAAGGGAAATATTATCATTTATGGCAGTTACAAAAAGGTGGGTTTATAGAGTGATAGATTTATAAAATATAAAAAATTCGAGTATGTATGCTGTTTAAGTGGTTTCATTCAGATAAGTCAGATAGATTACTACATATACTGGACTCTATTAGCACAACAATTATTGCTAAATCGCATTTCTCAAATATTCAAACACACATAGATTACTTAAAAGACGGCTGCGAGGATTTAGTTAAAAACATTGATGAGTATGGAAATAAAGAACATAGTATGTTAGTCATAAAAAAATTAAAACGCTTAATTGATTTATTAAATGATTTAAATCTAAACATCGTATCAAAAAATATTGATTTTTCTTTAATTGAGCAAATCAAAGCTGAAATTAGTAAAATAAAAAAATCAAGAATCATAGTACAACTACGTGAAGATAAAGTTATATTTGATGCTAAATTTTCTTTTTTAGGTAAACATATTGATGGAGAAGATGAAAATTCTATATACCAAAAATTCATGAATATATATTATCACAAAGTTGGTGCAATTGCAACCGATTATATATTACATAAAGATATTAATGAAAAACTAACAACATATTTAACAGAAATGAATTTGTTATATAAAGAAGCTATTGAAACAGAAGATTTAAAAAAATTAACTAGAATTTTGAAAAGAGCATTTGAATTACTTAGAGACATTAGAAAAATTAAAATTCCTGCTCACTCTTCAACAGAGGATTTTTTCTTAGATAAGTATGCAGATTTTTTAAAAGGAAAAAAAATAATTAACTATACAACATATTATGATAATAATACTTATATACGCTCAAATTATCAATTCAACAAGGATAAATTTATAATAAACTTTAGTTTAATAAATCAATTAGGTTATGGTCCAGGAGAATCCACAGGTAAAGGATCTATAAACTTATTGCGATGGTTCAGAACTATGAAAAAAATAGCTACTGAAATAAAAGCAAAATCAGTTTACATAGATGCAGCAGTTCAAAATTCAGATTTAGCTAAATCTTTAGAAAAATTTAAATTTGTAGAATGTGGACGCGATACACACGAAGAATATACTGTGATATTGATGAAAAAAGATTGTAGTTTAAAGGAGTTTGTATCGTTGATTTGAATGTAGATTCTTAGCAAACTCATCTGTAACTTCTTCAATGAAATCATCATAATGTCCACTATTGACCCAATTTATATTTGGTTTAAATTTCATTCTTTCTACAAATCTTTCAATATGAGATGGAGGTACAATATCATCCAATAAACCATTCAATGTTGTAAGTTTATGTTCGCCAATATTATGTGCGTAATTGACAGGTTCATATTCTTTTAATTCTTCTGAAATTTTTTCTAAAGAGGTATTTTCAGGTAAATTTCTTCTTAAATTTTCAGCTATTGGACTTTTATTTATTAATTCATCAATATGACCGCCTCCAAAAGCTGCAAATCCTTTGTGTAAAGGTAAACCTTTTCCTAAAGCTAATAGAGTTATTATTGCTCCTAATGAGTAAC
The DNA here is from genome assembly GCA_964624275.1 of uncultured Methanosarcinales archaeon. GTDB lineage: Archaea > Nanobdellota > Nanobdellia > Woesearchaeales > DATGWN01 > CAZUXP01. The sequence goes on along the minus strand of CAZUXP010000011.1, from coordinate 23,708 downwards.
CCATTACGGAAACTCTATCATGTCCTTTTTGATATAGTAATTTAGATGAAAACTCAATATCTAATAGAGTTTGTTGAAAACCTTTTCGAATTTCAGAAATAGACTCAGGCATATTATATTTAAATCCTTTACCCTCTAAGCTTCTCTCACCATGATATGGTAAATCTATTTGAAGTGTAGAAATAGCATTGTTTATAAATATATCCGCAAAAGGCTCCATAATTTCTTTTTCCATCCCATAACCATGTAATAATATTACAGCATCAGGCGAATGCTTAACGGGTCTATAAATACCTTTAACCGAATCAACAGCATTAATTCCTGTTTTTAGTGGGCTTTTAAAATAAATATCTTCTGTACCTAAAATTCTATTCTTTATCACATAAAGTAAAAATATAATTCATTTATAAATCTTCCCTTTTGTTACAACTAATTAGGAGTAATTTAAACAAACTCGCTTTTTAACTGCTTCAAAGAAGTCAACGAATATGTCTTTGCAAATTTAAACTTGCCAACTCGAGCTTTAACCCAGGTATAATACTCATCAATATCTTTTGTTCGCAATTTCACAAGCAATTCATAATCTCCTGTGCAAATATCTACACTTTCAACTAAATCATCTTTTGCTAACTCAAAACCAACTTTTTCAGGATCATCATAGTGCTCAGGACCCAAATTTATCAAAATATAGGTACAATGTCCCTCATCAATCTTTTTATAGTCAAAAACTGCCTTGTAGGACTTAATTGCACCTTCAGTCTCTAATTTTTTAATATTGTAATGAAGTGTCGTTGCAGGTTCATTCAACTTTTTGGCTAATCGTGCAATTTGAGGCGTACAATAGCCTTGTTTAAATAAATGAATGAGTTTTTGCCGTATATCTTTCACATATTCGTATAATCTACAATTATTTATAAGTTTTTCGTGTTTTTATCAAAGATTGTTCGATAATATATATAAGGGTTGTCAACTACCTACTTAGTATGAATATTTCACAAAAAACAAAGGAATTAGCACACATATTAAGTTTACCTGCGCTAACTGGGCATATTTCCATATTAGCAGCAAGTGGTTTACTGACTTTAAAGAGTGCTCCCTTAATCGGACTTGTATTTATTGCAGGACCTGTTGCTCTTTTTTTAGCTGCAAGTTTAGGAGGAACAATTAAACAGAATGTGTTAGCAGTGCTTTTTGCAAGTTTTATTGCAACAACTGCCTTAATTATCGCAACAATCATAGGTGCAAGCTTGTTACATATAGTTGATATCAGAATCTTACAAATAACGGGTGGAGTAGTATTACTCATAATTGCACTGACATTGTTTGGTCTAAAAATACCATCCGCAGTTTCAATAAGCATCTTACTTATTGGTGTTTCAGTTTCAATTGTAAAAAAGGTGGTACTATGAATGCACTTGTTGTAGGAGGAACAAAAGGTTTCGGATTGGCAATAAGTACTCAATTACAAAAACACGGGTTTGAAGTACAAACTATTGCAAGATCAAATGCAGATTTCATTTGTAATGTATCACATAAAAAAGAATTTCAGACACTATTACAAAACACACAAATTAGACTTAAACCATGGGATTGCATTGTTTGTGTTGTTGGTTTAGCTCATAGCCAAAATATTCAAAAGATTCGTCAATCCAATTTTGGATATGTTACGCAAATATTTGAAAAACTTGTACAGCCACAGACAACATTTATTTGTTTTGGAAGTAGATGGCAACTACAACAAAATAATACTTTGTGCGAATATACAAAAGCAAAAAGACAATTGGCACAATTTATTACAGAAATGGCTAACAAAGGATTTCATGCAATTCAATTTATTGTTCCACCAATGAAAACAAATGGTTTTAATATTGCAAAGAGATTTGTTGATATAACACCAAAAACACAACCAATGAAAAATGTATCAACATGGGTCATTACATCATTGTTAGAACATAATAACCAACCAATACAATCTTGGTTTGAGAGAAAGTAAAATGAACAAAATAGGAATTATCGGATTAGGAGATATGGGGAAAAATTTTGCAAAAGGTCTTTGCAAGAATGGATTCATAGTAAGTGGATCAGATTTACCAAAAAATATACGCTCACTTCACAAAGAATTTAAAGATTCTACTGTAACAATAACTAGCGATAGTAACAGAATTGCAAGAGAGTCAGATATTTTGTTATTTGCAGTTGAGACGCAAAATTTAGAGTCCGTTGTTAAGTCAGTTGCAAATGATATATCTGCACACACAATTGTTGGTGGTCTTACATCAGTTAAAACACCCGAAGTTGAAATTTTTGAAAAATACCTTTTACCTCAAACCCCAATTGTAACACTTCACCCAATGCATGGTCCAACAGTAAATCCTTGCAATCAGCCAGCAATGTTAATTAATCATAGAGGTACACAAAGTCATGTTCGTTACTTGAATGATATATTACAAACATTATCATACCGAGTTATTCCTGTTAGATCGGCACAAGAACATGATCGTATTACTGCAAATGTTCAAGCAGCGACTCACACCGGTTTTCAAGCTATGGGAACTGCATGGATGAGAGCAGGTTTTTTTCCGTGGATGAATGAAACTTACAGTAATGGTGTTGATACGGTAAAGTACTTGATGATGCTCAGAATATTTAGCGGAAAACCACATGTATACTCAAGTATCGCATTTACAAACCCACAGGCACATGAACAAATACTGCAATACCAAAAATCATGTAATAAGCTTTTTGAAATGATGCGAAATGGTAATGAAAAAAAATTACAAACATACTTGCAAACTATTCAACAGTCACTATTTGATACACAAACTGACCCTATTATTCATTTGGAGGAGGAAGTGTTAGACAAAGTGTGTTTAACTCAACCAGTTTTGGAGCAATTGCCGAATAGTCATTTAAGCTTATTAGCAATGGCTGACACGTGGTACACATTAGGAATAAATCCATACGAACATATGATTTGTCAAACACCGCCCTTTAAACTCAGATTGGGTTTAGTTGAACAAGTATTTCGCGATAATGCCTTACTTGATACTGTTGCAAAAACGACAATGCATAATCCAATTGTGTTAAAACATGATAAGGTTTTTGTTGATGCTGTTAGCAGTTGGGTAGATGTTGTATCTCGGCAAAATTTGCAAGAGTACGATAAATTATTTTTGCAAACACAAATATTTTTTTCATCACACTTAGATGAGGGAAAAAATAAAAGCAGTGATTTAATAAAATATTTCACGAATTGATTTTTTATTTTTTCACAACCCAGTAAAATCTAATTCTTTGGTTGTGACTATTTTAATACCTTTTAATGAATTATAAAAATAATCAAAAGAAATAACAATACTTTCATCCTCATTTGAAATAGAACCACTGATTTTCTCGAAATCTTTGAAAGATTCAGAATTCATATTCTCAACACCATCTAAGTAAGAATTTGCTTCAAATTCTTCTTTTGTAAAAAGTCTTTGTAAAAATAGATGTATTATTTTTTTCGCATAGGGTTTATTTATCAACACATATTCTGAATTATTCTTATACACAATACAATTTTCAGATTCAGAGAATGTTTTTGCTGGTTTAAAGTACTTTTCTATTTCTTGATTTACAAAAGAAACTTTATCTTCTTGTGATTGAAAAGTCAGACAAACAGTATTTTGTATAATTTCTGTAGAATATGGTAATGTTAGTAGATTTTGAAGATCTTCTTTTGAAGGTAATAGACATTCAAAAATAAGTACTTTTTCTCCTGATTGGAATTTTATATATTCTAACATAAGCATTGTATATCTTTATTTATTAATAAATTTGTTTGTTTTTAAGAGTTTTTCCTTGTATAGATTTTAAAAAGATAATATTAATATTCAATCAAATATCTCTTCTTAATATCATCTCGAATCTTTTGTTCTTCTGCTTTGACATCTGCAACATAGTTTTCTTTGAACATAACTAAACAATTCATATGAACAAGCAATCGTGAGAAATAATAAAATTCTCTTCTTTTTTCATATCCTTCATCTAAGGGTAAAATTGAAGTATAGCCTTTCAAAAAAATATTTCTTAGGTCTTCATCATCAACAAAATGAGCGTTTTCAATTCGCATTAATTCTTCTTCATTGTGTCCAATAAACGAACCATCAAAATCAATGATACCCGTTATTTTAGAATCCGTCACAAACATATTTTTTTGATTTAAATCAATATGAAGTAATCTTGGTGTTACCTTATAATCAATTAAGTGTGAATATTTTTCAAACCAAGTTCTAATTGGTGGAATTAAGTCTTCAAAAAAAGTATTTTGTAATATGTTTAATCTATACTCAATTAATTCTTTGTGCATCTCTTTCCAAGTTTGAAACGGTCCTTTATTGTTTGCTTCAATATACGGACTAACTGTTTTTCCATCAATTGTTTCTCCAAATTGACTAAAGGTAATTGAATGAATTTTTGCTAAATTTTTTCCAAAGTCAAAATAGAAGTCTGGTTTTTCTTTTGTTGTCATTTCAGGCAACGCATATCTTAATTCTGTTCCTTTAACTTTTGTTAAAATTAAATATGGTTTTTCTTCGTGTTTTGCAAAAGCAATGACTTTTGGGACTGGAATTTCGTTTTTTTCCAAGAACGGATATAGTTTTGCAAGTTTTCTTCCATTTTGAACTTCTTCTTGCGAATCAAAGATTTTCAAGAAATATGTTTGATCTTCACAATTAACTTCATAGACTTGATTTGCTAAGGTGTTTATTTTCTTAATTTCGTTTACGGTTGTAAAAGCAAATAGTTCTTTGATGAAGTTCATAGAGATTTTTATTTTAGTTGAGATTTAAATGTTTGGGTTTGATGAACGTTTCTGTTTCATTCTTTCACCCACTTAATAACTTCTTCTACTAGTTCTTCCTTTGACATCTTTGATGAATTAAATATTCTATAATTATCTGTTTGCTCTACATCTTTCCTTAATTTAGGATTCCAATTCATATAATCTTGTATTTCACTCTCAGGCCATCCTCTTTTCTCTAATCTTTGACGAATATCTTTATCCTCTAAATCTATGAATCCAAAATTATATGAAAAATCATATTTATCTTTTTGAGATAAGATTTCACTTGGTACAGTTGATCCTAGGATAATAAAAGGAGTTGTTGATTCATGTGCTTTATTCAGCCAATATAGTGTAGTATCTAACCTCCATTGTTCATCAACATCCTTTGGAACACCTACTTCATCAAAGTCATGCACACTATACTTATCTAATCTTTCTTGTAAAGGTTTAACTAATGTAGTTTTACCAGCTCCTGAGACTCCTGTTATAAAATATATTTTAGTCATTTAAAACCTCTTCATAATTCAATACTTCCATGTAAAACAATACCTTGCAAAATATTATTTTTTAAATGAGTATGGATATCACGCCATGAATTATAAAAGTTTATGTTGATTTTACGAAAAGTTTTCGATTCATATTCTTCAAGAAGTATTTTTTTTGGTTTTCGTCCTATAATTGCAAAATCAATATCTGAATTTTTGAAGTAATGTATCTAACTTCTCTAATTTTTCTGCAAATATTGCTCTGGTGTTAATTCGTACAAATCATTTTGATAAAACCAAAATATTTATACACTAAAATCATGCAAACTATATTAAAAACAACTTAAAAAATGATTTCTCAAGAAAAAAAAACGCAGAAATGATTTATTATTACGAGAATATGAATCTAAATATGGAGATGAGTCTCGTAAAGAAGTAAATGAATGGGTTGCAACAAAAATTGGTTGGGAGTAAGATAAAAAAAGCACTTTCAGTTATATTTGAATTACACTAAGAACTACTTTTTCACTACTCTTCCAACATATAACTCACAGAACTCTTGCGTTCCATCAAATGTCTGAGAGACTATTTGTTTTTTATCTTCTATACAAAAATTTGCACTTAACATCCAACCTAGAACAATCAGAGGATTATGAATATATTCTTGAACGGTTTTATCAACATATCGACTTTCTATAAAATGTCCACTTGGTACTGAAACAATATTTTTATTTTTTGCAGAAGTGGTCGTAAATGCTACATAACCATCATTTTTCGTAACACGAGCCATTTCTTTTAAGACATGAGAAAAATCTTCTAAATAGCGAAATACACAATTTGAAATACTTATATCAAAACTATTTTCTGTAAAAGGAAATGACTCGTTAGTAGTCAAATCAATTTGATACAATCGATCAGATATTTCTAATTCACACCTTTTCAACATTTCTCGAGAACCATCAATACCAGTAACAATACCACCTGCTTTTGTAAAATAAGAGGCACTCTCCCCACATCCAATTCCAACATCAAGCACATGTTTTTGTGAAACATCAGTTTTTTTTGCAATTTCATCAAAAAGAATTTGCGGACTTTGATATTGCTTTTCCCTACAATTTTGCGCATATCGATGTGCAAAAGAATCATATAATCGAATAATGGGTTGCATGATAAGTTAATTTTATACTTTTATTTATAAATATTTCGCCTGTTATTACTTATTAGTGACTTTTTTTCGTTTTGCACCAAACTTGGAGTTCATCCATCACATTTTTCGTCCAATTAGTTAATGTTTTTGAGATAATTCGTTGAATTTCAACACGAGATTTTAACTGATATACATAGGAAAATCCACCTTTATCCAAATTTATTTGTCTGCGAACTAACAAGCCTTTATCAGTAAATTTTTTAAGTGCTTTTTGCACAGTTGTAATATCTAATTTTTTCTTTTGCGCAATAACTTTTGCACTTATCTCTTCATTTTGTTGCAAAAAAAAATAAAAAATATCTAACTCCATGCGTGTCATACCAAATACACATTTAATAATTTGGGATAATTCAAAGCGTTTGCACGCAAAATCGATATTCATATTTTCTTATTTATCTAGGTATTTAAGTATTTTTTCTAATGGACAAAATCCTGTTAATGAAAACTGAATAAGATTTAATCCAACAAACATGGTAAAAAATAACCAATATTGGTGATACAAATACCCTAATATTGCTGAAATAAGGACAAAAAGTCCAATAATAAAACGCATTACTCGTTGGACATTCATTTTTTTCTCCTCCAAATTAACAATAAAACTGCAAACAATATTAAACCAATTCCAACAACTATTAATACTGGAAATGAATTTTCTTTTACTGGCACTGTAATATCGCGCGTAAAAGTGTAAATTGAATCATCATTTAATTCCGAATCACCTTTAGCTCGAATAATTAACTGAAAATTATGGTCTTTAATATTTGCACCACGCAATGTTTTTACATCAAAAACTGCCTCAGCTGTTTGGTTTGGTCCAATGTTTCCAACATAATCACTTCGAACAGGAATTTCAAATGGTTGTGCATTATTTTTTAAAAGTCGAACATCTATATTTTCAGCTAATGATTCTCCTGTGTTTGTTAAAAGTATTCTAACCTCTCCAGTTTTACTTTGTATCAATTCGCCCGTCACATTTAAAACTTCAATGTATGGTCTTGATCGAATCTGAATTTCACTTGTTTGATTCTGCGTAAATTCAACACCAAATTCGTCACGAAAATTAATCTCATACACAATATCATACAAACCAGAATTTGCAGACGCATCAACATCAAAAAATGCAGTAAATTCTGTCTGAGCATTTTGTGAGACATCACCAACAAAAACTTGATTATTATCCGCATACGATGCAGTTAGACCATCAGGTAAATGTATTTGAATTGTTGCGCCTTTCACATCTCGCACACCAGAGTTTTGCAGTAAACCTTGTAATGTAATAAATGATGTTCCTGGCGTAATTCTTGCAGGATCGGTTCGAACACCAGCTACATCAACAATAATACCTTGACGGCGAACTTGAACTGGAACATCAACTGCAATTGTTGTACTTTGTGGTTCATCATTGACTATCCAACGCCCTTGTAATTCAAATAAATAAGTTCCAACAGGCGCATTTGGTTCAACTCTAAATAAAAATTTTTGATTATAAACCTCTGAACCAAAAACTGCTCCAGCAACATTTTGACCTTCGCGATCAAGTATTGTTATATACTCTTGAGCAACTGAACTTTTTGGAATAAGTGCTGTTTCAAATCGATAATTTGAATCACCTATTCGAGTATCTGAGGTAGTTTGGTGTGAAGCTTGATATTGAACAACTAATTCAACTTCATCTCCCGCACTAATAATTGCAGGGTCTGTATAAACAGACTGTAATTGCAGTGAACCAAATGCACTCGTCATTGTCAAAATTGCTATTAATAATAAAATTATTTTTTTCATTTTTTCTTTCCTCCATAAAATATGTGTAATAATACTGGTATAAGTAAAATACCTGTAATCATTGTAATTATTATTCCCATTGCAAGAATTATACCAAGATTCTTCATCGCAGGAATTACTCCAAATAATAACGCCAAAAATCCCGAACTTGTTGTTAATGAAGAACCAATTAATGCAACAATGAGTTTAGATTGCAACTGCGGTAATTTTGATTTTGTTTGAATTGTTTCGTATTCATAAATGATATTCACTGCATACGATATGCCTAAAGCCATTATCATGGCAGCGGCAACCATTGTAACAACTGTTATTTGAATACCTAAATAACCAACAATTCCAAGCGTCAGTAATACCGCAAATCCTAAAAGAACTAGTGAAATTGCAACTTTTGGAATTGAACGAAAGTATAAAAGCAAAAATGCAACAATGAGAAAAAATGATAACGCAGTTATTTTAATAAAATCTGAAATAATTACCGTAAATGTTGCACGATCAATAACGGTAAACCCTGTAATATAATATCTCAAACCAGGATTTATATGTTCTAAACGACCAAGTTCTGTTTCAATATCATTTACGACACGTTGAATTGATGAAGCAGTTGCACCTGTATCTGTTTGGATATGCACAACAGTAAGCGTTCGATCATAATTTATCAAAGAATAGATATGCGGGTGATTTAGTAATTGTTTTGAACTTTCAATTGACTGGGGAAGTGACCCTGTTTTAAGCGTTGCAATACTTTGTGCAGAAAATATAAAATCATTTTTTACAACTCGTTGCGTAAACTGATCTAAATACGTAAATACGTTTGGATCCAAAACATCAGTTAACGGAGGTTGTGTGAAAAACACAACATGAACCATGTCAGCACTAAATTCTGAACGCATATTATTTAACAAAATGATTTCTTCTAAATCTTGTGGTAACACTTTTTCTAAAGACGGTTCAACATTTTCTAATAATAATGGTAAACCTGGAAGCATGGAAATAAGTAAACCTACAAATAAAAAAATAAATAGATACGGTTTTTTTTCCTGAAAAATTCCAAGTTTTTTACCGATTGATTCTAAATTCATTTTGTTTCACCTGTCTTACATAATTTGTATTCTTTTTGAATACCAATTTTTGCACTTTTTGCAAAACGATTTATTATTTTTTCTTCAATAACTAATAGTGCAGGTAATCCAAAAATCGCAAGTATAAATGATAATGATACCCCAATTGCCATGAGTAAGCCGAATCTACCCATTTCAGGCATACTTCCTACTAAAAATGCTAAAAATGCAAGCACAGTTGCAATAGCTGCGCCAAATAATGCATAACCTGTATGAGAAACCGCGTTTGCAATTGCATCAGGTATTGAGACATTCTTTTTTTCATTTCGAAAACGATTAATAATATGAATTGCATAATCAATTCCGATTCCAATAACCATTGCCGCAACACCACCTGCTAACGTTGAAATTGGTAATCCAAAAAAACCCATAACACCGTATAACCATAACACACTTATTGTTACAACTATGATTGGAACAAATGCAGTTGTAAATGATACGAAGATTAAAGCAGTAATAATAAATACAAAAACTGTTGAAATATTTTGCGTTGCATCTCTGTCTGCATTAATTAATTCACCCAATCGTTGTTGAATAATTGGTGTTCCGGTTAACTGATACGTTAATTGTGATGGAGTATTCAAACTTTGTAGTTCGGCTTGTACTTGTTGTGCTAAAAGAATCATTCGTTCATCAGTTGCACTTACATCAGTAAACAATAAAAGTATGGCAGTTTGTTCATCATAGGAAACAAATTGGGATAATTGTTCTTCATGTTGTCGAATATGATCTTGAAATTCTTCTTGAGATAATGTATGCACATCGTTTTGGAATATACTTGTTGGAGATTGTATTCGTAATACATCTGTATGTTTGTGTAATTGTGATTCAAGTTGTTCTAAATAAATAAAAAAATCTTTTCGTAACAAAGGTTCTTGTTGAATTATCGTGCTTTGCTTGTCGATTTGAAAAACTACAGCAATAATATCTTGCCCTAAACCTTGATCACGTAACGCATTAAATGCATAGATTTCATCAATATTTTTTGGCATCATGTTTTCCAATGATGCAACAGTTTGCACTTGACCAAAACCAACATACGCAATTAATGAAATTCCAAGTATCAATAACAAAACTAAATACGGATGCTTTGTTTGAAAGTATGCAATTGATTTTAGGTACTGTCTATTTTTCATCAGTACTGATGGAACACGATTTATTTATATAGTTGAGGGAGTACCGATAGAATCGTTTTATTTGTGTCGGTTTTGATTTATACATATTTGCGATGATTACATTCAAAGGAATTTCTTTAATTCGAACATTACTTGTATCAATTTTTTGTAAAAATTTAGATAAATTCTTTTTCAGAACATATATAGTTTGTAATCCGTTCTTACTTTGATATTGTATAATAACTTTATTAGGCCTTATATTTATAACATCACCATCATAGATAATTTTACCTGAATTTATAACAATAATTCTTTTACAAAGTAATTCAATTTCACTTAAATTATGACTTGTTAAAAGAATTGTCGTTTTATTTTTTTAATTAATTTCTTTGAGTAACTGAATAAATTCACTTTTTGCAATAATGTCCATTCCAATTGTTGGTTCATCTAAAAATAAAGTCTCAGGTTTATGCAAAAGCGCACTTGCTAATTCGCATTTTATTTGTTGCCCTAAGGATAATTTTCGAAACGGTTGACGAAAAAATTTTTCTAAATTAATTACTCTTTTTAGTTCATCAATTCGTTTATGAACTTGTTTTTTTAAGAGATTATAAAAAGAACCGATTAATTCAAAATTATCATATACACTTAATTCAGGCCATAAACTTTTGTGTTGCCCTAATACTACTCCAATTCGGTTTGCATGCATTTTTCGATTTTTTAGAGGATTTAACCCATTTATGTTTATATGTTTGAAGTTGACTAAATAACCACAACTATTTTAAATCCAGAGTAATGAAATCAGATGATGGTTGATTCAGAAAATATAAATCATATTAGTAAACACCAAAAATTTATTGACAAACTGATTTATGTTGTTGCAATCATTATGCCACTTATGACAATACCCCAAGTGTATAATGTTTGGGTGTTACAAGAAGTAGCAGGTGTTTCTTTATTAACCTGGGGTATGTTTACAGTGTTTAGTTTTATTTGGCTTTGGTATGCAATTGAACACAAAAATTATCCATTACTCGTAAACAACATCTTATGGATTTCATTACAAGGCGCAGTTGCAATTGGAATTATTTTGTTTGGGTCGAATGTATATTAAACTTTTACAAAACGTATATCATTTTTTGAAAAATCATCATGATATCCAAATCGCGCAAAAATCTGTGCACATCTCATTTCAAAAGGTTTAGAAATACCAAATACTAATTGTTTAATTTCAGTATTTGTTATGAAAAGTGATGATAAGATACTTATTATGAAAAATAAATCACATTTTCAACAAATAACAAGAAATAAAAATAGTAGAATATTAAATCCCAAAATCACCTAAACCTTTTTGTTTAAGTGGTTCTTGAGATTTTTTGATTTTTGATAGTGTCGATGTTACTCGACTTTGTGCAAAATCATGATCTTCACACAATATTTTTACAAGTTTTTCTTCATCGATAGGTTGAAATGTTAAATCGTATTCATCAATAATGGGCATTTTCGTAAATACCTCAAACACTTCTTGCCAAGACAACCCAGAGCATTTTTGATCCCATTCTGCCTTTTGAAATATTTCTTCAATAGTGTTTGATTCTTTGACAATTTTTAGGGCAGTTTTTGGACCTATTCCTTTGATTCCTTTTGGATTAAAATCTGTTCCAATTAAAAGTGATAATGCAATAAGTTTTTGATTATCAATTCCTAATTGATTATACAAATCACTGAGCGTGATTAATTCTGGACCAATTATATCATATTCTAATCGAGATATTTTTTTTCGTTTTCCCAAAATAGATAAATTCCGAATAACTCGGGGTGCTTGAAATAAAAACACATCGGCATCTTGGGAAGCAACAAAATCGACATCACCTTTTTGTGCCATGTATGCAGCTTGTGCTTCTCCTTCCGAGGGTGCTTGAATAACAGGAAGACCTAAAGCTCGAATGAGTTCTTTTGCATCTTTAACCATGTTATCTGTTATGGTTGTTGTTCGTGATGCGTATTTACGCATGTTTTCAGTGTCTTTTTGTTCTTTTGCAATTTCGTATTCTCTTTGCGCTTGTTCTTTAAGTGCTTTACGTCTGTCTCGTTCTTTTTGTTTTAATGCCGGCGCTTGTCCATCAAATACAAAAACACATTTCACTCCTTTTTGCATGAGATGTGTTGTTCGAGAAAACATTCCTAAAAGATGTGATGTAATGTTACCTTTTGAATCAGTTAATAATGCACCATCAGGTCCTCGTAATGATGCTAAAAATTGAAACATAAAATTAAATGCATCAATTGCAACGATTTTTTCTTTGAGGTCTTCAAGTTTTAGTGGTGTTGGTGTTAATAATTCTGTTAATGCGATTCCCATGAGATATATAATTTTTTCATTGTTTATATGTTTATTGTGTGGTGGTATTTAAAGCCCGTATAAATACTTGAAACAATGCACTTTTTTCTGAAAATTTTACGAAAAAAAAAGACTAAAACTATTTGAAAGATTATTTAAATGAGTAAAAACATGCAAGAAAGTATGAGAAAAGAAATTGAATTGTGACTTGGGCAAGCAATCGAAGATTTTGATGTTACAAAAATAAATCTATCTGCTCAAAAACATTATGCTGCAATTTTTTTTATGCAACAAACTGTTGAAAAAGGTTTAAAGGCGTTTTATATATATACTCATAAAAAATCTGCAGGACAAACACATTCTGTTTTATTCTTAGCTAATCAAACAAATATACCTCAACAATATTACTCGTTTTTACGAAAAATCGCACCCATGTACGTACAAACAAAATATCCTGACGCATCATCTGAAAAGCCAAGTGAAATGTTTGATGAAAAAATCGCAATTGAATTAATTAATGAAACGGAGTATTTTTAAATTGGTTGAAGCAACAAATGAAGATGTAAATTTATGGCTCATGGAATTTGCAAAAAATGTACAAAATGATTTTCCTGATGCAAAAATATATTTATTTGGTAGTCGTGCAAGAGATTCTTATTTGCTTACAAGTGATGTTGACTTAATTGTAATTAGTAAATATTTTATAAATATACAGTTTTTTTCGAATGTCTAAACTTTTAGAATACTGGCCATATCCTATTGATGTTGATATGCTCTGTTATACACCAACAGAATTTAGAGAAAAGAAAAAAATGATTGGCACTGTTCAAACTGCTATGAAAGAAGCAAAAAAAATATTATAAAATGAATATTGAACAAAATAAAAAAGAACGAATGGAATTTGTCTGTAAATGGGCAGAATATGTTTAAACGCAACCAGATACAATTTGGTCTAAACAACAAAACGTTATTATCAACTCTCAATTGAAGAATACTAACATGACAAAAGAAGTTTATTTGAAAGTGAAAGGGGAATTACGGTAACTATGTTTGACAAGTTTTTTATGTGTGTATTTTTTCTTTTGAGTCATTTTTAAATCAAATAATTCAAGTTTGGTTCGATAATTGTATACATATAAAGAGTATAAAACAAAGATTGCAAAGGAAATTCTTACTTATAATTTTAAGTCGTTTCAAGGAACAAATATAACAAAAAAAAGAAAAGTAAAATTCTTTTAAAGAATTACTCAAACTGAAAAAAATTTATATTTTTTAATCCCAAATTGTTTTCCAAACGGTAATTTTTCCCGTTGTTAATGAACGCGTTTCAGAAAATTTCTCAAAGTTATCAACACCAATACCATCTAAGAAGAATAATCGTGTGAAGAGTGATGAACCATGTGGATAATCCGCAGCAAGTGCTTGGTTAGTATTTCGAATGACTAAATCAATACCTTCATCTGCTTGTTCGTGAATTTCAAGTGAATCTTCTTGAACATATATTAGTCTTTTAACTGGTAACTGTGGATTTTGTTGAACTTCATTTGTTTGTGTGTTTATAGTAATACCTTCTAAACATACTATTTCAGTTTCTGAGCGTTGTTGACAGGATTGAAAACTATTCGTGTGATATCTTGAATACGGCGAGAACCATTGGTTAATTGCATCGCTTCTTCGAAATTCTCCTCGTCTGGCTCGTGCATCAATATCTTGAAGTTCTGCTAAATACTGATTGATTTCAGTAATATTTGAATCTGTGTCATCTGCTAATTGTTGTGGTGTTAATCTGTTTCTATTATCATGCACGTATTTTTTCGTAAAATCCCATAATCCCCAATGAGACCAAACTGGAGCTTTGCCTACCATGTCTTCGGAAGTTATCACAAAATTTTCTCTTGGGGTTTCACATGCTAAGTATTGCATGATTTGATTTGTTTGCTCTTCGGTAAAATCGAAATAATTGTTGTTTTGAATTGTATCTCTTGTTGTTTGAATATCTTGACCTAATGTTTGATAAATAAGTTTATTTATTTTCACACCTGAATCATTTGTTATTTTTTGCATTTCTTCAAACGCCTGATTTCCACCACAGACTAACATTCGTAAAATGTCTTTAGAGACTTGTTCATTTTCTTCTAAAAGTAATTTTCCAACCCAGTGAGATTGTGGCGTAGTTTGTGAAGCACCATCAAATGTGACGCCCCTATCTGCGACTGCGTGAAAAAAGTGTCCAAAGTCCCACCATGATGTAATGATGGCATCTTCATCCGAATTATCTCTAATTTCAAACATTGTTTCATGCCATGCGTCATCAAATGATGGAAGTTGTTGAGATGTTGCCTGCATCGTGTTACCATAAATTGGCATCCATATAAGAAAAAATGTGCCGATTATTATGATGTATGTACCGATTGTTAACCATTTCCCTTTTGGTATTTCGAACACTTTGTTTGCTACTATTTGAAGTTCTTTTACAATGAAGTATAATGAGATACCAAAGCTAATTGCAAACGCAGGACTCATTAAAAGGATGAATCGCACACCATTAAAACTCATAAAAATTGTTCCTGCCATCCAGAGTGTTAAGAGTGCAGCAACAAAGACTGTTTGTGAACGATTTTTTGCAATAAATAGTCCTACTATGAGAGCTGCTACTATTGGTAAAAATAAGAGAATGAGAAATAACAGTTCTTGGTTTTGCGTTAATGTTTGAAATAATCCTCTTGTCATTAAAACTATCCAGAGAATTCCACCTGAAAGTAATGAATATCGAATTGTGTTTGTTGTTTTAAAATTCAGTGCTAAGAAAAGTAATCCGGTTAGTGCCAGAATAAATGTTACTTGTCCACCAACTGATGAGACGATTTGGTTGAATGATGCTGGGTTGAGTTCTGCTACGGATGAGAGGACGTTTGGCCAGATGTTTCCAGCACTTGTGCCTGCGATTGTGTCAAGGCTTCTAAAAACAGCTTCATATATATTGACAAATAAATTTGAACCTCTAAGTATATAATTAAAAATAAAACTTGCAATAATAAACACTCCTGTTGTGAGTAAAATAATATTATCTCGAAATGAAATTTTCAGCGTTTTTGTTTCTAAGTAATCAATGACAAATAAATATACTAAGTATCCAATTGCAGTTGATAAAAGTGCAAGAACAATAAACCAATTATTACGCCAAGCCCACAATCCAACACCGGTAAAAAAACCAGCTAAGATACTAAAAAGAGTTGCAGTCCACATCTTTTTAGCTGTTAATGCGTATATAAAAAAACACGCAATGGTTGCGGGGAAAAATACGGTAAATGCATCAGTATCAACAAAACCTGCAACAGTTCGCGTTGCAAACATTGTAAGTGATGCTAACAATAACGAACCCCCAAATGCAGTAATGTCATTACTAAATCGTCTAATAATAAAAAATACCGGGATTATTGCCAAAATTGCAAAGAATACTTCAATAAAATAGAGTGCATGAAGTTTTTCACCATAAGATGAATTCTCATCAATGTTATGAAGATTATAGAATTGTAATGTGACCCAGTGTTGAAATCGTATTTTTGGATTCACACCTTTCATTTGTGGCGCAAGTTGTTTACTTACAAAATATGATTTTGTTCCATTTTCATCTTCAATAATCGTATCACCTGGAAAACCATGTTCTAAAACATTTTCAGATGTTTTAAAGAAAAAATACGGATCGATTGCAACAAGATAGGAATACCCATCATCAGTTTGAAAAAATTGTTTTGTTTCACGAAATTGATTGTCAATTTCAGCATTCATATCAACGCGCTGACCTTGAATTTCTAAAATTCCAGTTTTTCGGACTTCATCAAGACGCTCTTTAACTAATCTATCACGCTGTGGTGAGGTTTGAAATGTATTTTCGTCTTCAATACTTTGTCGAATAATTTGTTCAACTTGATTGTAGACGTTTCGCTCTACATTGTTGTATAAACCATCAAGGTCTGCGGGACCTGAACGAAGTTCAAATGCAACAATAGATGCAATTAAGATGAATATAATTGGAAGAATAAATGCAATCTTTTTTTTATCAAAGTCTTTAAACGAAAAAGATGAATCTTCCTTCTTATGAGAATTTTTCTGTTTTTTGTGCGAAACCTTACTTTTTGACATAATTTCTTAGGAAAATTTCTTTTTCTTTATAAATATTTGGTGTTGATTTTTAAAATTGGTTAGAAATGATTCGAATTTTAAAAAAATCTATGAAAGAATTTATTCTCAAAGTATATGAATTTGACAACATTTAACTTTAAGAGGTCAGAATTGATTTATGTTAATCCAAATGTATGGTTAGATCACTTTTTTAATCAAAAAGACGGTTTAAGACCTTTGGGATACTGCTTATAAATAGATATAAATCACAGTTTTTATAAATATCTTTAATGGTAATATTCTTATGACAAAAATTTTGGTAACAGGAACGGCAGGTTTTATTGTTTTTTTTACAGTGTATAGCCCATACATGCGACCTGATTTAGTATTGTTTAAATTTGTTCGCTCAATACTTTTAAATGAACAATTTTCGTTATATAATAATGGAGAAATGATGCGTGATTTTACATATATTGATGATATTGTTGATGGGGTAACTTCGGCTGTAGATAGGGTTAGTGGTTGTGAAATACTGAATTCATGTAGAGGAGAGACTATTTAATTAATGGATTTTATTAAATGTGTTGAAGAAGCATGTGGTAAGAAAACTCAAATTACGTTTGAAGGTATGCAAAAAGGAGATGTTGTTTTGACATATGGGTCTAATGAAAAAGCTAAACCTCTTTTAGGATATGAACCTAAAGTTTCTGTTACTAAGGGTGTAACAGAGTTTGTAAAGTGGTATAAAGGGTATTATGAAAAATAATAGTAACATAAAAAGTCTTGCAAAAATGGCTAGCGGTGCAGGAATTGCTTTTGTACTTAGTACCGTTGGATTTGGCTTGATGTTTGTTTTCAAGCTTTTAGCGGCCAAATATTTTGGCCCTTCTGATTTTGGTGTCTTTAGTTTGCTTGAAACTATTCTGGGAATTTCTCTTGTTATAGGTAGTCTTGGGCTAGTAAATGGTTTTTCTAGATATATTCCTTATTATACTGAAAAAGGTCAATATAGTTTATTAAAAGGATATGTGCGTTTTGTTCTAATTATAAGCTTTATTTTTAGCAGTTTTTTAGGTTCTGTGATTTTTCTTTATGCTCACCATATAACTGAATTCTTCGGATTTCCTGACGATTTTACAAAGTATTTGAAAATTCTTTGTTTTGTAATTCCTTTTATTATTGTTGATGAAATCTTAAAAAAATACCTTATTGCTTTTAGGAAAATCTTCCATCCTAAATTTTCTACGGATGTATTGCGTAAAGTTATTTTTATTCTAGGTTTAGCTACAATATGGCTTTTCAATCTTGATCTGATGTACTTAGTGATTGTCTTTCTTGGTGGTCATATATTCCCTTTAGTATATGATGCCTTTATGTTTCGTCGCCATATGATTATTTCTCCTGTAAAAGCACTTTTTAATTCAAAAGAATGGGTATTGTTTTCATTACCTTTAGTATTTTCAGGGGTATTTGCTTTTATCATAAAATGGACAGATAACATTGTTATAGGTAAAATAATGTCTTCTGAAAGTCTTGGTATCTATGCAGTTGTCTTTTCACTTGCAGGGGTTTTGTTATTTTTTCAAAAAGGGTTTAGTATCATTTTTCTTCCACTTATTTCGCAATATTATGCTAAAGGTGATTCATCTCAAATTTCATTTTTATTTCGTAAGTCCGCAGCATGGGCCTTTGGTTTTACCGTTCCTTTTGTGATTATCCTTGTTGTTTTTGGCAGAGAAGTATTACTTTTATTATATGGTTCATCTTATGTAGATGGTCATATACCGTTACTTATTCTTGCAATTGGATTTATTATTAATGTAAGTTGTGGTTTAAGTAGTCAGATTATTGTTTTACATGCAAAAACGACGTTCTTTTTTTATATTAATATAATTGTTGCAATTTTTAATGTTGGGTTAAATATTTATTTAATCCCTATTCTTGGACTTGTTGGTGCAGCTATTTCTAGTGCCTTATCCATGGCAGTACGTAATCTGTTGTTTCTTTTGATAGCGAAACGATATGAGAAATTATTATTTGACTGGTTGTATTATCTAAAATTTATTCTTGCAGGTATACCTGCGGCGTATTTTGCAAGCTTGGTATTTAGGTTTAATTTACCTGATTTCTTTTTAGCTGTTATCGCCCTTGGAATTTATGCAGGTTTGTATTTGTTATTTTTGCTTCTTATGAGGACCTTCACAAAAGATGATTTACAGATAATGTTGATGGTTGAAAAGAAACTGAGAGTTAATCTAGGTTTTGCAAAACATATAGTTAAGAAGTTTTATTAAATTTTATTATACAAGCAGTTTCTTCCTTTTTGTTTTATTAATACAAAGCACGTTTTTTCGTAAAGTTATGTGACTTTGGTAAAACTGATATTTTTTGTTAGTACAATATCAAAACTTCCTGAAACAATACTTTTAACAATTTCTATTTTTGAATACTGTCAGAAAAAATTAAACTAAACAAAATTTTGAGCAATATTTCATTGAAAATACTTTCATGACCATCAATATATTTTCTTTAATACCAGTCGTATTATGATGTGGTTTAATACGCAGAACAAAATCATAAATAAGTTTGTTTCTAGTATCAACTAAAAGATTAACTTCAACATAAGGTACGTGAGTTTTGTAATCATTACATTCATACAATTGCAACTTTGTTGCCAAGTATCAAATTCTGTTGCATCAATTACCATCCTATTTGCTCTCAACTCATTCTGCAACAAATTGGCGTAATGATTTTCTGCTTTGCATGAGAAGAATTACTATTGCAACGTATTAATAATTAGTAAATAATTTACTACAAAACTTAAAATCATGTGATGAAAGCTCCAATTCATGACAAATTTAATAATATACATGTGTAACTCAACTTTATACTGATTTGCTAATGTATTTTAAGTCATATCTTAATTCATTAACTTATCAGTATGGATATTTATTCATTTTCTGAAAGTACTGATTTTGGCAAATTATATCTTCGCATTAGATTTTTTCTATATTTCTCCGTGATTTCCAGATAAAATTATTGGAATTTATAGGATTTTTTAGACAAAAAATATTTAAACTTATACATATCAATCTCATTATGAAAAATACTCAAAGAATTTTGAAATTACTCTCTGCAAGTAAAGGAAAAAAAGTACTAGATATGGGATGTGTTGACCATAATATAAAGCGAGAAATTTCGAATAAGTGGCTACATAAAAGAATTGCAAGTGTTGCAAAAGAAATAGTTGGGTTAGACTATGACTCAAAAAATGTAGAAATATTGAACAAAAAAGGATACAATATGGTGTGTGAAGATGCAGAGAATTTCAATTTAAACAAAAAATTTGATGTTATAATTGCAGGAGAGTTAATAGAGCATTTGATGAACGCAGGTAATTTTTTAGAGAGTGTTAAAAAACACATGCATAAGGATTCAGTTTTGATACTCACAACTCCTAATGCTTTTGGGATTAGAAGAATATTAGGTTCTTTGATCACAGGTAGATTATCTGAAAATTCAGAACATGTATCTTATTATTCAGATACTACTTTATATCAATTATTGAAAAGAAAAGGATTTACCAGAGTTAAAATAGAATATGTTGATTTAGGAGATTCTAAGCGGTGGAGAGCATTTATTGAAAAAATATTGAATTTATTCACAAGAAAAAGTAATCGAATGGTTTTATTCGTTAGCGCTAAATTATAATTTTTTAGTTTAAATATCATCGTAATATTGATATTCTTTTCTTACATTTAAAAGAACATTCAATACTTATTTTTGTGTTTGTTTTTTGTTTCTTTCTAATTAATATAGAATAGATCTATTTTTGAAATGATTTCCCTCTAATCAAATCATCAAACAATCTTTCCAACTCTTTTTCATTTTGTTCTAACATATTTTGATATGATTCTCTTGTTTTTTTCTTTCTTTTTTCCCATTGCTTAGGATTGTTAAGTACATCTTCAATTGCATTTTTCAGAGTTTCAACAGAATTTCCTTTGACTATCATACCAGTATCATCATCTTTAATAAAATCTTCTCCTGATCCTGTTGCAGTAGTCACTATGGCAGGTGTTCCAAAAGCCATCGTTTCATATAAAACATTTCCTGTCATCTCCACTGGCTCAAAGTTTTTTGGACAATATTTGTTAGGTAATACAAATACATCTGCATTTAAGTAGAAATATTTCACATCATCTTTCGGGATATGACCTAAAAAGAGTATATTAATGTTATATTTGTTTGCTATTTTTTTACAGTATTTACCGTAATTTGTTTCATCATTACCAATTGCAATAATATTTATTTGATCTTTAAATTGTTTTGCAGCTTTTAGAAAAATATCAACACCTTTAAATGGTATAAACCTTCCTACAAATAGAAAATTTACTTTTTTTTTAGAAAAATAGTTGTCTTTAATTTCTTTTTGTTTATGTTTATCTATTTTTATGTTTAAATGATTTTTTTTAGGGGAGTAGGCATTATAAATTTTTGAATTGGGCACATTTAAATCTTTTTCAAGGAAATTTTTAGCATTTTCGCTGTATGAAATAAAATAATCTCCTTGTTTTGCAACTATATATTTCACGGTTATATTTGAAATTCTACTATATATTGAATCTTTTTTAAATACCCAGTCTTTCACACCTATAATTATTTTCTTTTTTTTAATCTTACCAATTAAACAAAATAATAAAGTTTCAATAGAGTGTATATTAACTGTAAATATTGCGTCATTTTTTTTATTGTTTATTTCCTGAAATATTACTCTTATTCTTGGTGCTTTAGAAATAACTTTCATTTGAGATAAATTTTTTTTCTCCAATTTTGTTATGTATGGTATAAAACCAAATTTTAATACTATTAAGTTATAAGGTTTGTTAAGTTTAGTAAAGTTAACATCTTTATTAATTTCTCTTATAGAATTTTTAGTAGTCCTAAATTCCTGAAAGCCTACGATGTTCATATTCATTTAGTACCACAAGTTTACTTAAATCTTTCTATTTTATTTTTTAATAAGTAAATAATTACTTCCTTTTTGCTCTTTAATTTTAAAGTTATTTTCTTCAAGGAGTTTTAATACTTCATCTTTGTTCTTATTTTTTTGCTGAATTTCAATGAACATTTTAGTAATTGGTTTTAATTTTTTAAGCGTTTTTTTCATTCCTTTTAATACTTCATATTCAAATCCTTCTACATCAATTTTGATAAAATTGATGTCTTCAATTTTTATTTTATTTTTTGTACTATATTCATCAAAAGTTATTTGTTTAATAGATATTAATTCTTCATTTTCTTTTTTTTTATAGTTTTTTTTATCTTGAATAACTCTACTTACTCCCGTGTGAGTTTTGTTTTTTGCAAAAATTAATTCAGTTTTTTTAGAACCTAGCGCAATATTGTTAGAAATTATTTTTTTTGTCAAATTATTTAATACAATATTTTTGTTTAAAGTTTTGAATGTATCAGGATTTGCTTCAAATGTATGAATTTCTCTAAAATTATTTTTATTAGCTAAAAAAGAATAAAATCCAATGTTTCCTCCGATATCAATAAACGTATTGTTATTTTTTGAATTTGGAATGTAGTGTTGTAGATAATATTCAAAATATGGAGAACTCTTACCAATTGTATCATTATTAGGATATACTAGAAACTTTCCTAATTTATTTTGAATTATTATTTCTTTCTTTTTGTTTTTAAGAAATCTTTGAGTAGGTTGTTTTAGAAAAGGTATAAATGATGAGACTAATGTTAAATGTTTTATAATTAAGAAGTTGAGCTTTGAACCATTGAGCACTTTTGTTTTGAAAGTTGTGTCTAAATACATTCTTATATATTTCATATTTATTCATATCCCCATTTCTTTAATAAATCTTGCTTAATTAGACCTTCATTATTTAGCAAATCGTTTACTTTTTTAGCTTCATTTTCTGTTATTTTTCTAAGGTATTCTCTTTCTTTCTGAGTTATTTTTAGTTTTTTTCCTTTAGAATTTAATTTCATAAAGAAAGAATATATTTTTTTCTTTTGATTTTGACTAATTATTTTATTTAGAATTTTTTTTATTCTTAAATTTGGATTTCTAATGAATTGTTGTAAAAATAAATTTCTTGGAGACTTTCCAGGATTTTTATTTTCAAACCTATACTCTTTGTAAAAATTATCGTCCACTTCTAAAAATTTTAAAATTTTTTGAACTTCTTTTTTAGTATTTTTTACAAAATCCTCAAAAACAACTACTCTTATGTTTTTTCCGGGGAATAAATCAGTATATCTCTTAATTTGTCCACTAAATTTAATCATTTCGCTATAGAATAAACTGGATGGATTTTTACATGCCTTAGGAATTTTTTTTAATTTTTTTCTATGCTCTTCTAATTTAACACCCTTGAGTATGTTTTTTTGATTTTCGTGTCCCATTCTAACTGCATGGTTATACCATGAAGTAAGAAAATTTAAGGGGTCTCTTATCATAATTATTATCTTAGCGTTAGGATTATAATTATATATTTGTTCTGCTGCAACTTTTGAATATAAGTAGGAGGGTGATTTATCTCCTACTATAATATTAGAATCAATATTTTTAAATAAATTAAAATAATCTGTTTCACTTCTAATATTGTAAAATTTATTATGTTTATGGTATTTACTTGATTCTTTATGAAAATCTTTACAGAAATAGTTAGGTTCTTGTAAAA
>CAZUXP010000010.1:27891-42910 GCA_964624275.1 uncultured Methanosarcinales archaeon | reverse complement strand
ACATTTGTCACTGCAATCAAGGAAAAGTGTTACCCTAATACGGGATAGTATATCTTTTTTCAGTATCTCAGAATAAACATAGTAAATTAAATACTCAAATTGAACTATCTTTTATGTCTTGATTAAAAGATTGTTTATTTTCTATGTCATAGAAATATTTACATATTATAGTGACGTAAATTCATAGTATTAGGTGAGATTGATGCAAGCAAATTCTGGTAGCGCATTACACAGTGATGCTAGGATAAGATATTTGCATAAGCGCGGAAAAGATATTATATACAAAACTAAATATAGATTTATTCAGATAGATTATTTTTCTCAACGAGTTTGGCATCATGTATGTGCATAGTCGCACAATTTTCTGATTCGGTTTGAATAGAGAAATCAACAATATGTATTTTTTGTGAAAAATTCGGTCCATCAATCACAAAACTTTCAAATTCACCACCTTCGCCTGCTGGATGCAAACCAATTTCTTGTTGGAGTCTTTTGAGACGTTGAATGTCTTTTTGCGTAATAACTCGTCCAAGCCAAGAAGCATCAAGACCTTCTGCAGCAATTTTTGTAAAAATGATTGAAAATCCTTTGAGTAATATTTGTTGTAAGAGTGCAACTTGATTCACATGCCAAAGTGGTGAGAATACTTTTAATCCGAGTTTTTCAGCGATTTTTTCGATTCGTTCTCGTTGGTATGTTGAGTATAATGCGCCGCTAATAATACCTTCAATTTGATATTTTTTTTGAGCTTGTATCATTGCGTCTTGTAAGTCATCTAATTCAATCTCTTCTTTTCCTGTTGTTTGTACTTCAATAAGTGGTATGTTAAGACTTTGCGCTTGAAGTTTGGTTAAATGCGTATTTGGTGTATGATACATATATGAATCTGAATTCGTACTTGTAATAGTAATTGCACATGAAATCGGATACTGTTGTTGTTGCATCGTGTAAAGTGCATACACACTATCTTTTCCGCCTGAAAGCAAGATGGCAAGTCGTTGATTCTTTTGAGAATATAGTGAATTAAGATATGCTGATTTTGAAATAAATCCGTTTTGTTTTGCTAGTTTTTCAATAGCTTTGTCAAATTTTGATCCGTACTGTGCTGCCTTTTTTGGTCGATCAGCAAATTGAATTGGTAGTTTCAAGTCTTTTGAAACTTCGCGAAGAACGTATTTTTTTATCGAACCTTTGATTTTGTATTTTTCGGGAATCGTTAATGCATATGAAACAAGATCGTAATCTAAGAATGGAAGTCTGAGTTCGATTGTGTTATGCATTGTTATGAGATCATCACGATATAAATCACGTTCATACATTTTTCGCAAACCACTAATACATTCGGCATTTATGTTGGTTGATTGTGCATGTCGTTGATACCCCGCAAAAATCTCTTCAGAACCAAGTCCGGAAAATAATACTTTTACACCATCTTTTTTTGCTTGTTTTGCACACAAATAAAAAGGTAATGCGACTCCAACTTTAATCACATTTGAACTTTCAATAATTGTTGTGACTTCTTTGAGCAAAATTTGTGTTTCATCAAGTGTACAAGTACAGACTTTTAAGGGAAATTCTAATTGTTCTGCTATTTGTTTTGCAACTAAAACATCATCAGATTCAGTTTGACCATCTAGTCCTGCAACATAACACGTAAAGGGTATGTCGAGTTTTTGAAGAATAAATGCGATAATTGTCGAGTCAATTCCACCTGAAAATAACACTCCTATTTTTTGTTTTGGAATTTGTTTTTGAATGGACGTTTGCAATAATGCTGATACGCGTTTTTTAATCGCTTTAAAATCTTCTTGAGTTTCTTTTTGAAGACTAAAAAAATCTCGCGTATGTTGAATAAGTTCATTTTTTTGTATGTTGTATTCAAGTATTGTTCGAGGATTTAATTCAAAAATATCTTGTGAGGTATATCCTAATTTTTGTAATGCTTTTTTTTCGCTTGCAAAAACAAATACATTGTCTATATGAGCATAATGTATTGGTTTTTCACCTAATATGTCTCGAGCTAAAATTACAATATCATCTCTCCAATAACATGTTGCAAAAACACCTTTACAGTTTGAAAGCATGCTAATGCACTCAGCGGTAGTTTTTGCTTTTTCTAAAAGTTCAAATAGGAGTTCTGCATCATTTTGTACTTTAAGAGAATGTTCTTTTGCAATTTTTTGCCAATCATATATTTCACAATTTGTAATAAATGCACCTTTTTTTACAAAAGGTTGTGGTTTATGAGAAACCATCGCATGTAATGAATGACCAATAAAATTCTGTGATGTTGATTGTAGTTGGAGTGATTTTATTGACTCAGCTATTTGTAGGCTGGAACCATCAAATATACCAAATCCGTCTAACCCTCGATGTTTTTGGAGTTCGAGTCCTTTTAAGATAAAATTTTGTCCGTTTTTTTTATGAAAACAACCTATTATCGTACACATATTTTGTGTAAAATAAACGGAATTTATAAATATGAGCGTTTGAATTAATACATACAATGAATCAAAAAATAATTCAAATTCAAACATCAAATGGACTTCAACCAGTTACAGAAATATTATCTCATTTTGTTGAAGAACATTCGTTTCAAAAAGGTATCTTACATGTTTTTTGCATGCATACATCTTGTAGTTTACTCATAAATGAATCATATGACGATTCGGTGTGTATTGATCTAGAAAACTGGTTAAATAGACTTGTACCTGAAAATGATTCGCTCTATACGCATACATATGAAGGAGTAGATGATATGCCTGCCCATGTCAAAGTCGCACTGACTCAGACAAATATTCAAATACCAATACGAGATTCGAAATTATGTTTAGGTACGTGGCAAGGAGTTTTTTTGTGGGAACATCGCAAACAAACAAAAAAAAGAACTCTGGTTTTGACATTTTTGTCTTGCTAACACTCTATCATACTAACAAAAAATCCGTACATTTATAATACCAAAGATCTTAGAATAGTATTATGAATACCGTTAGTTTATTTTTGCTGGCAGTAAGTCCGCTAGTTTTACTCTTAGTACTCTTACTTGTGTTAAAGATAAAACTTGTGCATGCTTCAATTACAACATTGTTGTATACAATTTTCATATCGTTGTTTGTTTGGGATGTACAAACAAAGATTTTACAAGCATCAATAATCAAAGGTATTTATGTTGGGTTTGATATCGCATTAATTATAGGGGGTGCGTTACTCTATATTTACTTTTTTAAAAACAGTGGACGAATGATTAAACTTGAACGTTTGATGCAAACTCTGTCTGATGATAAACGTGTTCAAGTACTTTTGCTTGGTTTTTTTTTAGTTGCATTTTTAGAAGGAACGGCTGGGTTTGGCGTGCCTGCCGCTGTTGTTGCACCGCTTTTAGTTGGACTTGCAATCGCACCAATCACAGCAGTTGCAATTGCACTTGTGGGAGATAGTACTGCTGTTGCATTTGGAGCTATCGGAACTCCGATTCGAGTTGGGTTTGAAACAGTTGATGCAACAGGAGTTGCATTTACAACAGCTGTATTAAATGCAATCGTGCTGTGTATCATTCCTTTGAGTATTTTAGCAATTTATGAATTTCAGCGCAAAGAGCGAAATTTTAAACATTTTCTATCGGCGATTCCCTTAGGGTTTGTAGCAACAATTAGTTTTGCAATTCCATTTGTTTTTTTTGCATATTTTGGATATGATTTTCCCTCTTTGCTTGGAGCTGTATTTGGAACGATTTTATTCATCATCTTTGTGAAATTAAAACTATTTTTGCCAAAAATCTCTGCATCAGATACAAAAAAAGCAACACATTACATGTATAAATCATCTGATTTATT
Source organism: uncultured Methanosarcinales archaeon (assembly GCA_964624275.1). Lineage (GTDB taxonomy): Archaea > Nanobdellota > Nanobdellia > Woesearchaeales > DATGWN01 > CAZUXP01. Next base: position 39,077 of record CAZUXP010000010.1, on the reverse strand, counting down.
TGCAGTTTTATTTCCGTATGCACTATTTATCGGATTGTTTGTTCTCATTCGGTTTTTAACTCAACAATTTGATTTATTTTTACACATTCCATTGTCTGAAACAATATCGCATACATTTAATCCCTTTAATCCAGGTATTATATTTTTACTTGTTGTACTTATCTTTGCATTTTCGCATAATCATGCTTGGAGATTATCAAAAGGTGTACGAGACGTTTCACATAAACTAATTTATCCTTTTATTATTATACTTGCAATTACTGCTTTTGTACAAATAATGGTTTACTCAAACCTTAATAATTCTGGTTTAAATGGGATGATTCAAGTTATTGCAATAGTGTTACAAACTGAACATCTTTTATTCGTTTCTGGATTTATTGGTGTTATTGGAACATTTATCGCAGGTTCTGCAACAGTTTCAAATTTATTATTTGCCGAGTTACAAGTTTCTTCTGCTGTGTTAACTTCTTTACCTGTTGTCTTAGTTTTAGCATTACAATTAACGGGCGCTGCAGTTGGTAATATGATTTCGCTTACTAATATTGTTGCTGCACAAACAACGGTTCATTTGCAAAATAAGGAAAAAGATATTTTAAAACTCACAATTTTACCATGTATTTTGTACATGTTGTTGATTGGTGTAGTAGCAACCGTTGCATTTACGTTTTTCTTCTAGAAAAGTTTTTTATGTAAATTGAAATATTTTGTTTTTTTTGCGAAACATAGATAAAAATGCAAAACTAAGTTATTATATGGAAAATACATTTATTCAAACCATTGTTTTAAGAAAAAAACACAGTTTTTGTTAAATATTCGTTTATATATTCTGATGGTTGTGTTGATTTAAGTTGTATTCTTTGTTTTATTTCTTTATTTTTAAACCGATATTTTGGAAGTAACTATGGTGTAGTGATAAAATTTATAAATTAGTGGTAATTATATCTCTTCTATGACTATTAAAACTTATGCAAATATTAGTATTCCAAAAGAATATGCTCTTTCACCTGAGATTGCAAAGGCTTTTGCTGTAGGAAGAATAGCGAGTTTTACAGAAAAGAATAAGTGGAATAAAGATATTATGGCTCCTTATAAAGCTTTAGAATTTGCGAATGCAGTTGATACTCTTAATACTGAAGCAAAATCTATATATGATGCATTTCAAGCGGGTTTTGGACAACGCAGTTTATTTGTAACACAAGAAGCCGAAGAAGAGATGATGCGGGCTGATACAAATAGATATGTTTCTAGAATAAAAGATGTAGCAACAAAAGTTCAAGAACCAAATTTATCTGAGTATTTTACTGCTTTTGTTAGAAACTTTGGTGTGTCTCAACTTCCCAAAACAAAATATGGTTTAGTAAGTTTAGCTGAATATAATTTTGCAAGAGATGCGCAAAAGTCATTAGAATCGATGCTTGGAAAGTCTGATTTTGTTGATTTGTGTCCAGTTGAAGGTGAGAGTGACACATTTTTAGTATATACAGAAAGTGCTGGAAAACCACATCAATACACTTTAGTTGATGATGAACTTGTTTCAGGATGGCTATATGAAGCTCCTAAATCTTGGGTTCAAAGACAACAAGCAAAACCTGCGTCTGCAAATCAGGAAATTTTTTCACCTATGAATTATGATGCTAGTGTTGGAAAAACCAAAAATCCTGGTATAAATTCAACTGCTCGAAATGTTGCTCCACTAAGAAAAGCGAGTTAAAAATGTTATTAAATCAGTTTTTATATTTAAAGTATGAATAGACTGTTATTTGTACTATAAAAATTTCTCAGAAAAGTATTATCGTGTATGGGATGGCGGGTCTGCATATTAAAAACAGAATTAATCCTGTGAATTGGGTAAGTTAAATCCTAAAACTGGTGCGAATGCACCGGCCGGGACTCGAACCCGGATCACAGGCTTGGAAGGCCCGAATACTAGCCATTGTACTACCAGTGCTTAGAATTGTTAATTTATGAGTAATTTATAAACTTTACGAATAAAACTCTGTGATTTGTTCTAAAAAATATTCCCAATCATCCTCTTTTACACAAGCACCACATGCATTTTTATGACCGCCCCCATGACCAGGTATTGACTGAAATATCGAATCTAAAATAGTGGCTAAATCTATATTTTGTGGTGATCGAAGTGAACACTTATATTCGCCATTGTGTAATCGACAGACAATAATAATTTTTTTGGGAAACTCAAAGTGTAATTTATTACTTAGTTCGCGTGTTATACTCACAGTATTTGTATGATAGACAAGCGCATTTACAAAAGTACTTGAATGTTCAATTTGTTTTTTCATGTTTAAATATTGCTCTTGAAATTCTCGGTACATTTCTGTATAACGTTTATACAAAAACATAGCATATTCATTTTGTTGTTCAAACAATTCAAGAGGTTTTGTAATACAGGATAAATATTCAATACTTTTTTTTACATCTGTAGATTTTCCTTTCAAATTAAATCCGATAATATCGATAAGTTTACCAATAGATGAGTTGAATAATAATTTTGGTGCAGATTTGTTTGTAAAAGAACCAAGTTCGGGATACAAATCTCTGTGTTTTGGTTTTAATTTGGGTAATTGCCAATCAGATACACACCCACAAATACACAACCACGGATTTGATTGAGTGATAGTATAAACTAATTGTGATGTACAGTCAGAAATACCTAGGAGTCGAGAGTTAATATATGTTGTCTGTGCTGAATAATTATGTTGGGCTAAGTGATGATCAATCCAAATAATCGGAATATTTAATGAAAAAATCGCATCACTCACCAGCGGTTTATCCAAAACAACAATGAGATCAGGTGCATATTTTTCAATAGCCGATACATATATTTCTTCAACTTTTGGTGATGATTTACAAATAATTCCTCTACCTTTTTTTTCAAATGATTTGTATAATTGTAAAAATGAACAGACTCCATCAACATCATCGTCATATAAATATAACGGCCGAGAGGACTCAACTAATTGCATATATGCTTTGTCAAAAATTGTTGTCATGAGAATAATTATTCTTGATAAACCATGTGTTGCATGATTTGTTCGTTGAGTTGTAAGATATTTTGTTTTGTTTGGGTTTGTTTGAATTCAGAATCGATTTCTAATACAAGCTCGTCGTCTAAAAATCGCTTAATGATTGGAACACCTTTTGAAATCATTGTTTGTATAATGTGTTTAATCAAATCAATCGGAAGTCCGGTACGTTGAGAAATTTGATGGTATGACAAAGCTGATTCTTTTGTATATAACGCAATGAAAACTTCTTGTTCTCGTAGTGTTAGAGGCTCGACGGTATATGTTTCTTTTTCTATGGATGTTTCTTGTAAAAGATGTAAAATTTTGTCAAATTTTTCATTTAATTTATCAACTTTAGTTTCTAATTCTTGCATGTGTTCAAAATTAGATTGTATCTCAGATGTGTTTTCATTAATTGCATCTAAATGTTCAGAAAGTTCTTCTTTTACGCGCTGAAAAGACAAACGAACAATATTATCGTGCGTTTTAATTTCATTTTTCTTTAGATTAAATAACACTCCTACTGTCACCCTAAACGGAAAACGAATATTTCCTTTATATATATTTATTCAGTGTCATATGTGTTTTAAAACATGTGTATTCAAGTATCTATTTGTGAAGATAATTTTGTAAGAATTTAAGAGAAACTTTTTAAACGAACTCATTTTTTCACATATTTATCGGAGGATTAATCATGCAATTTCAGATAATAGAGGATACAGAATCAAAATTTCAGGCAGAATTAATAGGTGCTGACAATACAGTTTGTAACATTATTATAAAAGAACTTTGGAAACAACCAAATATTGAGAGTGCTGCATATAATATTGAACATCCACTCGTTGGAAATCCAAAAATACTTGTTGAAGTTAAAAAAGGGGATGCAAAAAAAGTATTACAAAATGTTTGCAAAACGATTCAAAAAACAAATGCTGATTTATTAAAACAAATAAAGTCAGTTTAATTTTTTATTTAAAGTTATATTATTGTGTAATTACTAATATAGCTGTTGGTTTTTACAAACCCGTATATTTTAAATAGAGGTTTCATATTTCTGTATAATTATGATTATTGAAAAAATAGAATTAGGGAATATTCGCAGTTATGAGGATGTTACAATTATATTTCCCAAGGGCTCAATTCTTCTCTCAGGTGATATTGGAAGTGGAAAATCATCAATTTTTCATGCAATCGAATTTGCATTATTTGGTCTGAGTCGAGGTGATATAGAAGGCCAGGCATTATTACGAAATTTTGCAAAAAGAGGTTTTGTGAAGTTGTATTTTTCTGTAGGTAATACGCACGTCAGTATTCAACGAAATTTAGTTCGAACAAAAAATGCTATAACTCAAGAAACTGGGACATTATGTTTAAATGATGTGTGTGAAGAATTATCTGCAACTGAATTAAAAACTCGTATTTTATCCATTTTGCAATATCCAAAGATTTCGCCAAAAACTACGGCATTATTGTTTAAATATACTGTGTATTGTGGTCAAGAACAAATGAAAGAAATTTTAGGTGTGCAATCTGAACAACGTTTAGAAATTATGCGTTCAATTTTTGGCATTGATATGTATAAACGTATTCGAGAAAATGTATTATTATATGCACGAAAACTCAGAGAAGATATTGCAGAACAAAAAGGTCTGAGTTTTGGGTTGGAAAAACTTCAAGAACAATCAAGTGCGATTGATATAAAAATACAAAATGCAACAAGCATTCAACAAAAACTTCATATTACAATGGATGATCTTATGAAAAGAAAAAGTGAAGCCCAAAATAGGTATATACAGTTTCAAAAGCAACAGGATGATTTTGAGAAAAATTTAATTCGAATTCAGAATTTTGATCAAACAAAGAAAACCATTCAAAAAAATCTTAGCGATATCTCGGAAAAAATAAAATTATCTCATGATCAAATACAAATATTTGAAAAATTACAAGTTCCTCTAAAACCATCACTAGATGATCATAAAATCATTCAGCAAGAATTAGAAAAATATGTGTCGATACTTGCGACTCAAACGCAAGAGCAAAAAACATTTCAATTACAATATGATGAGTTACAGCAAACACTCGGAGAAATAGAAGAAGAACTAAATAGTTTGCGGAAACAACATGATGAATTAGTTATCATTCAAAAAAAAACACTCCAAGATCAAAAAACGATGAATGAGAAAAAAAATCAATTTGATTCAACAATTACTCAACAAATTGATTCATTACAAGAAAAGTTGGTACGAATAAATCAACAAATCGATTCGTTACTTGAATCAAAAAATCAGGTTACGCAAAATGATACTTGTCCAACATGTCATCAAGATATAACCACTGAGTATTCAAGACATGTTTGTCAAATTGTTGATGAAAAATTAACTCAGTTGCAAACCGCACAAAAACAACTTGAAAATCATTATGAAGACGCAAAGAAAAATAAAATTTTTCAAGAGAGCCTTCAAATACAAATTCAAGAATTAGAAGTTCAGGTGGCGGTGAGTCAGCAAAAGATATCTCAAAAAAATCAGATAGTAGAACAAATACTCAAATTAAATCAAAAAAAAGAGGTGTTACAAAAAAAAATAGCAGAGATACATAAAAATCAAAACACAATTCAAGCTCAATCAACACAAGACAAGATTGAGTTGTTTCGAAAAAAATTGAATCAAATCCAAGTAGAACAAAAAGTCTATGATGAATATGTCCAAAAAAAAAATAAAATATCCGAACAGAAAAAAAATTTGCAAGTTCTATTAACTCAAAAAGAATCCTATGAAAAAGAATTACAATTACTTGATGAACAACTCGCAAAACTTCAATCGCAACCACCTTTTGAAAAAGAGAAACTCATCCGAGCGCAAAAACAAGTTGATGAAATTCAAAATAATGTGACACAAATAATTGCGCAAATCCACGAACAAAAAACACAAATTGTATTATTAAGTGAGCAAAAAAACGATTTAACAAAACAAATCATACAAAAACAAAACGCGAAAAAAGAGTATGAAGAAAAACAATCACATTCTCAGTGGATAAATCAGTTATTTATTCCGTTGATGCAAACAATTGAGCAAACAGTAATGGTTACTGTTCTTGATGAATTTCAAAAAATATTTTCATATTGGTTTGATATATTAATTGAAGATGAAAATATTACTGTTCGTCTTGATTCAGCTTTTACACCCATAATTATGCAAAATGGTTGTGAGATGTTTGCATCGCATTTATCAGGAGGAGAAAGAACAAGTGTTGCGTTAGCGTATCGGTTAGCAGTAAATACTGTTATTAATAAAATTCATGCAACAATTCAAACAAAAGATATTTTATTATTAGATGAGCCAACAGATGGATTTTCTCACGAACAATTAGAACGACTTAGATTAGTTTTTGATACACTTTCTGTATCGCAATTACTTGTTGTATCTCATGAACCAAAAATTGAGACATTTGTCTCAAATGTTATTCACATAAAAAAAGAACAACACAAAAGTGTTGCAGTTAATCTACATAACAGATGAAATAATTGAACCTAATCCAACGATTATGAGATATCCACCAATTAAAATACGTAAAAATTTTGGAAAGAGTAAAATTAACAATCCAAAAATTAAATGGAGTATTCCAACAACTAATAATCCCAAATTCATTTTTCTTACCTCCAATAGTTTGTTCCATACACTGCGTTATTTCCAAGTTCTTCTTCAATACGCAATAGTTGATTATACTTTGCAACACGTTCACTTCGACATGGGGCTCCACTTTTTAATTGACCAACACCTAATCCAACGACTAAGTCTGCAATAAATGTATCTTCAGTTTCACCACTTCTATGAGAAACCATTACTTGCCAATCATGTTTTTTTGCAAAATTAGCAGCTTGAATTGCCTCACTAATAGAACCAATTTGATTTACTTTTAAGAGCAATGCATTACAAGCATTTTTTTGCAATGCTTTTTTCATTCGTTTGACGTTTGTAACAAGCAAATCATCACCGACAATTTGACAGGTATCTTTTAAATCCTTCAATAATTCTGTATGATGTTTGAAATCATCTTGATCAAATGGGTCTTCAATACTGATAATATCGTGATTTTGTACTAACTCTTTATATTTTTGTGCTAACTCATTACCACGTAATGATTGTTGCTCATAGAGATATTTATTTTTTTCATAAAATTCAGATGCTGCTGCATCAAGACCAATTTTGATTTTCCCTGTATATCCTGCAGTTTCAATAGCTGATTCAATTAGTTGGATTGCCTCAAGTGTAGATTGAACATTTGGTGCAAAACCACCCTCATCACCAACGCCTGTTGCACCTGCACCGTATTTTTCTTTAATTGTTTTTTTTAATGTGTGATACACTTCACTTCCCATTTGCATTGCGTGTGAAAATGATTGAGCATGAACGGGGATGATCATAAATTCTTGTACATCAAGCGCATTATCGGCATGCTGGCCACCATTAATAATATTCATACAGGGAATAGGTAAGCATAGTTTGTCTGTATCGCTAAGCTTTGCAATATATTGATATAATGGTATTTTCTGCGCTTTTGCACCTGCTCGACAAACAGCCATTGAAACACCTAAAATTGCATTTGCACCTAAGTTTGATTTATTTTGTGTACCGTCAAGTTTATTGAGAGTGGTATCAATAAATTTCTGTCTTTTGACATTCACTCCAATGAGTTTTGGCGCAATAATTGTATTGACATTTTTTACCGCCTTAAATACACTTTTTCCGCAATAGTCTTTTGTGTTATCACGTAACTCAATTGCTTCATGAATACCTGTACTTGCCCCACTTGGGACAATTGCGCTAAATGTTCCTTGTTTTGTTGTTATTTCGACTTCAACAGTTGGATTTCCTCGAGAATCAAAAACTTGTCTTGCATATATTGTTTCTATTTTTGCCATATTGTAAATTTTACATAGGAAATTTAAATATGTTGTTATTTTGTGGGCTTCATCCAAAAATAACGTAATTGGATAAATACGCACGCAAATTTTACTCAAGAGTCCCGCTATGAGCAATTACCAAAATTCAGTAGCAAACAATCGTTGGAAAGTTACGTCTTCCAACGGTGTTGAACAATCATATTGTTTAACAATCACTGAATTTTCAGACTTTATTGCAATTTGTTTTGAGTTTTTTCAGATTCAATTCTTTTTTTAATCCAATTATGTGCGTTATATCTCTGTTCAGTAAGTGTTATTGGTTGTTGGATCGAAATATTGAGTCGTGCGAATAAATTTTTGAAATCATCACTCATATGAGTTATAACGTGTACTAATTTATCTCTTTGCGAAATATCGTGCGGGTATGCATTTTCAACTTCACATAACATTTTATGATAACTTATAACACCTAATCCGAGTTTCTTGAGATTATCTTCGTGTTCGCGTATTGGATAAAAGTGTTCTATTTGGATTTCTTCAGGTGTTATTTGTAAGTCGGCATTTCCTAATAAAAATGGTTTGGAAAATTCTGAATCCCAGTAAAATGAACCTTGAAAAGTTTGAGTATCAACATGATATGGTTCGAAAAATACTCTTTGAAAACGATCTTGCAGTGATGTATTTCGGATGATTTGACTTAAATTTGAGTCCATACTTGTAAAGAGCAGACCAGTGTTTATAAATGTTTTGACACTTAAAAGTGACAACAATTATTTTAGTTTTCCATGTGTCATTTGTTTCATGAGATTTTTCATATTACCCATTTTTTTCATAGCTTTTTGCATTTGTTTTTCAGATTGCTTTTCAGAACCATTTCCCCCATCAGTTGGAACCATTCCTTTAAACGCTTTCATCATTTTTTTAGATTGTTTGTGATGTTTAATCATTTCGCGAACTTCTTTTTCTTCTCGACCTGAACCTTTTGCAATTCGTTCAATTCGAGATATGGTCATGATTGATGGATCTTCAAGTTCTTTTTTTGTACATGAATCCATAATATATTTCCAAATCGTGATTTTTTCTTGTTGAACATTTAGAGCTTCTTTTGGTATTTGTAGTGAACCCATACCTGGAATAAGATCCATCACTTTACTTATTGGACCCATCTTTTTCATTGCTTGCATTTGTTCATATAAATCAATAAGGGTAAATTCTCCTTTGAGTAATCGTTTGCTTAAATCTTCAGCATCTTCTTCAGTAATTGCATCTTGGACTTTATCAAGAAGTTTTTCTAAATCACCCATTCCTAAGAGTTGACCAACAAAGTTCTTTGGTTTAAATTCCTCAAAATCATCTACTTTTTCACCCGTACCAATAAATTTGACAGGAGCTTTTGTAATTGCACATGCGCTTAAGGCACCTCCTCCTTTTGCCGTACCATCTAATTTTGTGATAATAACGCCAGTAACTCCGCAATGTTCATGAAATGTTGTTGCCTGTTTTTGTGCAGATTGACCGATATCTGCATTCATCACAAGGAGTGTCTCTTGAGGTTGAACCGTTTTATGTAATGTTGAAATCTCTGTTATGAGTTCATCATTTAATGCATCTCGACCCGCTGTATCTACTAAAAGTATATCAAACTCAGCAAATTCTTTTTCAAAAGAGGTATATATTTTAGCAGGATTTTTTTGTGACACATCACCAAAAACAGGAACTTGAATTTTTTCTCCTGTTTGTTTGAGTTGTTCATATGCAGCTGGACGCCAAGTATCAGTCGAGACCATTGCGACTTTAAATCCTCGTTTAGTATAATATTTTGCAAGTTTTCCAGCCGTAGTCGTTTTTCCATTTCCAAAAAGACCAACCAACATAATTGTAAACGGTTTTTTTTTCGATGGGCGAGTGATTGTGATAGGTTTAAATTCACCACCTAAAATTGTCGCAAGTTCAGTATATACGACGTGAATGAGATAATCTTTTTGAGAAAGACCTTGAGGTGCACTTTGTGTCTTAAGTGTTTCTTTGATATTTTTTGCAATTGTTAGGACCAATGATACATTAATATCGGCCTGAAGAAGTGAACGCTGCAAGTCTTTGACAAGTTCATTTATGAGTGTATCATCAACAAAAAGTGCATTTTTAACTTTTTGAATCGTGTTTTTCAATGAATTTGACAGTGAATCTAATACCATATTACTAAAAAAATACCTAGAACATATAAATCTTTTGGCAAAAGAGAGTAAATTGGCTCTGTCCCAAGAGTCTGTTTTGAACTGAAAAGCACCTTGGTTTCAAAGATACTTTTTGAAAACTTGTAAAACTCTGTTTTACTTTGGCGTGAGATACCAATATAGTGTGATTTATACAGCGTCTGGATGGTAATTGCGCAAGTGAGGTCAACTGTTGCTTTTCATTAATTTTTAAGACTTGGGAAAGAGCCGAATAAATCAAAGAATATATAAAAACCACCTTTTTCATTAAATTGAATCATCGATGATGAAATAAACTATTGGCTACAAATAATCGTAGAGAAGAGAGTTATCTGAGGTGATTTTTTTACTCTTAAATTGCGACAAAAGTTTATAAATGAACGTCCGTATAATTGTGCTAGGGGTACGAAGTACATTTAAAATTAAGTGTGTTCACGTGATGTGTACGCAGATTTGACTATATTAATCTGGGTATTAGTTTATTGAATGCGCTGTTTGAATGGTTTTGTATGAATAAAAGTGGGTGAGTATCATACGAATGAATAAAAAGAGTGCAAGAGGTTTTTTATCCATAATATTTTTATCACTCCTTCTTATTACATTTTTTACAACATTTGTTGTCGGTATTACAATTGATGCAGAGTTATCCAAAACAAATATTTCTTTAGGTGAATCAATTTCTCTATTTATTACTCCACCAAACGCTACTTATACAGGATATTTATTAGCTGACTCCTTTACAAAACCCTTAGATAATCTTAATTTCACTCCTAATCAAACAGGTCAATATTATGTTTATTTAAATATAACTACACCAAATCAATCAAGAACAAAAACACTCGATTTTGTTGTGTTTTCAAATATCTCGGTAAATTACTCACAAATTGTTAAAAATCAGACAAATCAAACAGATTTTGACGACTTAGTAGATAACAGCACAATTATTGAAGATAATGTGACTGATGATTTGATAGACGATGTTAATGATGATTTAACTGACAACAGTACAATTGTTGAAGATAATGTGACTGATGATTTGAT
>CAZUXP010000010.1:15714-27791 GCA_964624275.1 uncultured Methanosarcinales archaeon | reverse complement strand
ATGATTTAACTGACAACAGTACAATTGTTGAAGATAATGTGACTGATGATTTGATTAATAATACAACCGATGACTTTAACAGTACAATTGATATGAATCAAACGATTGTTGATAATGTCACAGAAGTAAATAAAACAACACTTCAAAATGAATCCGTCCGAATTCGATCAACAGGAATACAGCAATCTGAAACAACAGTTGGCGAACAAGTTATTTGGACAACTCGTGTTGAGATTGAAAAATTACGCGATTTACAAGAAACTGATCTTATTATTGAGGTACCCGTAGGTGAAATGCGTCAAACCAGTCTCACATCAAAGAAAAATGTAAAACAAAAAGATGATTCTCAACTAATACAAAGCTCAAACAGTAATGGTTTTAATATTCAAAGTTCTTCTCAAATACAAACCAGAACTGACAGTGAAAATATAACATTACGTATTAATGAATCTCATCTCAAAAATCAAAAATCGTATATAACTATACCTTTAGAAGATTTTGATTTAAATGACACTGTTATCTTTGAGTCACAATTTATAACAGAAGCTCCAAAACAAACTGAAAAAATTATGACTCATCCATCTGCATCGTTTGCAAAAGAAATTGTTGTATCATCGCAAGCATCAGTTCATTATTATGATGTATTAACTGAAGTAAAAATACCTTCTGCAAAAAAAGAAGATATTTCTGTATATTGGCAAGATAATGGCGTGATGGTTGATATAACAGAAGACTCGCGATTTGCGGTTTCCTATATTGATACAAATAATAATGGTTTTATTGAGACTGTTCGATTCATTGTACCAAAACTCTCAGAACAAATATTTTTTGTTTTAGTTGATTCACTTGCATTTACTTCTACGTCAAGTATCGTTGATGATCAATGGATAGTATATTTTAACTTAACTGAAACAACCGAATTCTCAATTAAAAATCACAATTATGATGAAATTTCATATGAACAATTATCATATTGGGATGGTTTTGAATGGTTACCAAAAGGATTAGCTGAACTTCCTTCAAGTGCAAACAACTATACTTTAACTTCAACATCTTGGAATCCGAATGTCCATAAACTTGGTCGTGTAACATACAACATAAATGAATTAGATAGATTTTTATTGGAATTTATGATTGGAGAATCAACACATCTTGTTGAAAATATATTTATGTATGAGCAGAAATCAACAACATTAAACCTTGATAACCCCATCATACCATATAGACTTTGTTCATTAAATAACACTTTACAAGTATGTGATCCAACACAGTTTGAACCAGGCTTTAACGGTTTAATTGTTAATGTTGATGAAAATAATTTTATCGATTACTTTAGAATACCACGGTTTGCACAAATTCAAAGCGCATCATTAACACTTTCATTTCCAGTTGAAATTCCTGCCCGAGAACTTGCACAGACTAGCTCTAATACTCGTCCAAGAATAATCCCTGCAATTTTAGGTTCAAATCCTTATATTGTAACAAGTTCTTTTTCAAATGTTTTTGCATATGATTTGTATGGAACAAAAATTTGGCAATTTTCAAGCCCTACAAGTATTACAGAAATCCGAGCATTAGATTATTTACCGCAAAATACAGGTGATGAAATTGTTTTTGCTTCATCAAATAAAATAATTTCACTTGATAATAATGGAACTGAAATTATAAATTATACGCATGGAGAAGATATTACTCATATTGCACGTTCGCTAGGTGAATTTTCTCAGATAATAAATGGTTCAGTTGATGTATTAGGAAAAAATAGTTATGAATTAAATCAAACTCAAAATGTAACCATTACTAATCCATATAGTATTTTAAATACTGATGCTTGTTTTGTGCGTTCTGGTTTTCAGTATCACAATAGTCGAACAAATGATTTATATGTTACGATTGATGGAGACGATTGGCAAGTTCCAGCTCAAAACATACGTGAAGAACGATATTTGCAGTATAGTAACACGCAAGGAAATGTTGATTCTTATTTCTGTATTGGGTGTAATTCACAGGAAACTTTCTCGATACACACTTCAACATTAAATTTTGATAATTCAATAACATACAGTGATTTGCCTGATGCATGTCATATTACAGTTCCAATAACGTACTCGGGTAATATCGCGCAAATTCAACCATATATTTTGGTCGATGATATTCGCACAAATATATCAACAAATAATTTACTTCCAATTGATGAAACAATCTATTCGCATTCAGATAATGTAGCTGATAGTATAGATATAATCAAACAAGGACAGAATTATTCTACAACAGTAACCCCTTTAGTTTCATCAAGTGATTTTTGTTATATTCAAACAGGATTATCATATACAGGTTCAATATCTGATATGCCTTTGGTACTAAACATAAACGAAAATGAGTATCCTATTGAGCGTTCATTAATTGAGTTTGACTCAAATATTCAAACTCAAAATATTTCAAATGTACAAGGTATTGATGTAGATTGTGTTGGTTGTAATGGATCGTTGGTAAACATTTCATTGACACAACTGGGTGTTTCAAATCCATTTGAAGCATTTGATTGTTATGTATCGTTAGGATTAAATTATAACAACAATACACAAGGTAATTTATCGATACGTCTTGATAATCAAGAATATGAGCTTAATACGAGTCAAATGACGCGAAATCGATCTTTTACACTTCAAAATGTTGGCTCACTTGGTATTCCAACGATAGAATCAACACAAAGTGGTTCAATTGTTGGTGAAACAGATACAAATGCTCCTTTCACTCGGCAAGCGTATATGACTTTTAGTGGGTTTAATATAACTGATGAATCTGCACAATATTGTGAATTATCAGTTGCAGTTTGTAAAGAAGGAACACATTCAAATACTTTACGTGCACAATTAGGTGAAAATTTGGGTGAATTTGCAAATTTTAATACTTCAACGGTACCTCAATGTAGTGGAGTTACTGAGTATGAATGGGTTTCAAGTGAGGTAAGTTGTGATAATATCCGAGAAGATACAGAAGTAATAGTAGGTTGTCCAAATTGTAATGCTGATAATAGATATCGAGTTATGGTTGATAATAGCACTAATTTTAATTCAAAACAAATAAGAAGTAGCCCTGGTGAAGTAGTGCAAAACTTGGACAGTGATTACTTAATTAAACTTTCAACAAATTCATCTTTAAATTACAATATATTAACGCAAGAAGTTTCATGCTCAGCATTAGATGCATCAACTGATATAGAGTTACTTTGTACTGATTGTGACAACAGTTCGTATAATCTTCTGTATTTTGATTCCCCTTTGACACCAATAGCAGACGTATTTACAAATAATGCGAGTCGTTTTACATTTGTTGAAACACAAATTTCTTGTGATGATTTGAGTTCAAATATGAATATTGAATATAGTTGTAATGATTGTAATTTAGATAGTAATTATCGTATTTTTGAAGATGCTAATTCTAATAGTTTGATTAAAGTACTACAACGAAATAATACCTTCGTTTCAACACCAGTAGATATTTCATGTTCGGCGTTTGATACAAATCAATTTATTGAATTTTCATGTGATAATTGTTCAGAGAATAATTCGTATTATATTGCATCTGATAATAGTACGAGTGGAAATACTCGTGTTGTTCAAAACAACATAAGTAAAACAGTAACACAATCAAATTTACAATTAAATGCGACTGCACAATCATTATTTTTTTCAACTGTATCAACTCCAGTTTCATGTGATGTATTAACGCCAAATGTAAACATTACGTATTCTTGCCCTAATTGTGATGAACAGAGTCATTATACGATTCTGAGTACGGATGATAATTCTTATACATCATATATTAATAATGATGAAATTGTAAATGAAGATGTCATTTTACAATTGGTCTCAGATCCAAAATTAACTCGAATTTTATTTAGTGATTCGAATAATGTTGTTCAAATACTAAACACATCAAACAATATTGTTGCAAATATATCTTCATTAAGTTCGATACGAGATGTTGAAGTTGCGGACATATATTCAGAATTTATAGGTGATGAAATATTCGTTGCAACACAAAATGGTTTGAAAATATACGATAGGAATGGAAATTCTATCGATACAACTGATACACAAAATACCAAGTTTGTTTTAAAACATAATGATGTAATAATTGCAGTTCGAAATTCTGGTAATATCGATATTTGCACACAATTTGGTTGCGATTTTTCAGGAATAGTAGTGTCGGGACAAATTTTAGCTGTTGAATCGTTAAATCTTTCAAATGAAAATAAGAATAAATTCGTAGTATCAACGAATTCTTTGCAAGATAACATTAAAATATACGATATTGAAGAATCACAAATACTGTTATCTTTTACAACAGAAATATATGAGGGTGTCTCAGCTTTTGATATATTAAACTCGGATTCTGATGAATTAATAGGTATCGATGGTTCGCATATATATATACACGATGTCGATTTTCCTAGAAATATTGCTGTTAAAATAGGTTCGGATGATGTTTATTCAAATTCAAGTTTATTAGAAGAAGTATCAGTACCAGATTATACAACTCAATTAGAGAGTAGTCTTTCACAGTGTAATGATTCTGTTTGTTATATACCAATTAATATAACATCGGATGAAAAAAGTAGAGTGCGATTGTCGAATATTTCTGTTGATTTTACGTTTAATTTCAGTGATTATGTATCAACTCAGATAATAGATAAGTATTTTATGCAGTCTGGATTTGATACAGATTATGTATCACCTTATAGTGCGTTTGAAATTCAATATAATCAAACAAATACATTCCCTATAGATTTATATGTGCGTAATATTACAGCGTTAAATCTTCCAATAAATAGTAGTTCCTCATTTTATTTTAATGAGTTATTTTGTGAAACTTTTGGTCCCGTAGCACAATTAGGTTATTCTTATTTTAATATGTCTGGTTTTCCTAAAACAGAAGGGTGTGGGTATGACTTTTACGTTTCGAGTCAATTTATTCGAAACCCAGATTATATCTGGGGAGAATCTCCAAGTGAACAATTAGTTATACTTAATAAAAGTAATCAAACAATCAATTCAGATGTTATTTATAATTATACATTACTCCGTAATTCAAATGAAACATCAATTACTTTTACTAACGTTCGTATTGTGGAAACATTGCCAGAAATTGATAATTATACTTTGCGCATATATGCGAATAATAGTCTTAAGAAAGTTGTTAATTCAATTACATCTGCTAATTGTAATACTATAGATAATACGTTTGAAGTTCCATTAGACGGTCAACTGAGAACATTTCAATATTGTTTTGAAAGAGAATCTGCAGATACATTTAAAAATTTCTATATAATTCAACCTGTAGTTGGTGTAATTGGGAGCGAGTCTGCAAATATTACGTATTCATTTATTGCAGAAAATAATAATCCTCCCGTTGTACTAAATGTTACACGAATACAAAAATCTATTCGATGGGGTGATAATTACACTCTAAACATCACATTTAATGATTCAGAAAATGATCCTATAAATTACTCAATATTTGTACAGACAAATTCAGGTTCTAAAAGTATAGTATCAAATGATCAGATAACTTCAGAAGATAATTATCTGTTGCTTGTAAATGTATCTACAAATAAAAGTCTTATTGGTGATAACAGTATTTATGTGAATCTCACTGATATTGACAATCAAACGAATCAAACATTACGATCTTTTTTTACGCAAGGGCCATTTGGACCTTTTTTAGTCCAAAAACATGAATCTCGATATGTTACTCAAAATCAAAACGATACGCTTTTATTGAAGAGTCAATTTAGTGGTACACAACTTTTTGCTAGTTTTAATGATACATATCTTAATACATCCATACCTGGTTCTGTACTTTGTTCAATTAAAGTAAATAATAATTCATCACTTCAATTATTTACTCAAACAAACGCGTTAGGTTTTTGCAATTTCAATATTTATAATTTAGATTTACCTGTAGGATATCATACATATAAAATTAATTTAGGTGAAAGTGAACATTATTTTGGAAATGAAACAAGTGAACAATCATTTTATATATCTGATTCTTTAAATCCTGATTTAACATTTGGCTATGATGAGATTGTGAGTGAATCTGGCTATCCTGTAATTTATCGAAATTCTGATTTATTGCAACAACATTATGTTCAAATAAATTTAACAAACATTTCGTATGATTTAGGTGGACAAATACAATTTAATAACTATCCTGTTATATATAATGTAAGTTTGGCAGAGTATTCTAATGATACTATATTAACATCGGTAGATAATTTTACGTATACGCAGATATATTACCCTAATCAAAGTGTTATTCCGGGAATATATAATTTAGTAGCAACTTTTAATCAAAATCGTTCTCAAAATGGTTCTTTTGAAAACTCTTTTATGATAAAAGGAAAATTAAATGCGTCTTATATATCACCATCACAAAATATCAATATTCAAAAAGATCAATTAGCTGAAATACGTATTAATGTTACAGATGAATTTTTAACAAATATTGGGAGTGCTCAATTAACATTTCATTCTAATTCTGCAGAATGTACTGAATTTACATATATCTCACAAGATAAAGTATATGTTTGTAATATGACTGTTTTTAATACATTATCACCTGGAACATACGATTATTTTGTAAATATCTCAAAAAATTATTATGATTCTTACACACTTTCAAGTCAAAATTTCACGCTTTCAAACACAAGTTTACAAGCTCAAATAGAATTAAGCCCACTTAATGAAAGTATTGTCAGTCGAGTGAATACATCTCAGAATAATATAACAATTTCAATATCAAACGTTACTGACGGTTTTACTAATATAACAGATGATGTTAATTACACAATATTGATTAATAACCAAACCAATTCGTCAGGAAATTTTACAGATTTGTATAACACAACATATATGATTTCACCGGAAATGGATTTAGGTCAATTCAATTTGACAATACTTTTAGAAAAACAAAATTATCAACCATTAGAAAAAACATTTTCATTTAATGTAACAGGTCAATTATTTATTACAGACATTGTTTCAAATCCTCAAGTTTTTCGATCTGGATATAATGGGGATAATGATACTGTTGAATTATGGTTTACGTTAGAAGATGATCGTAATATAAGTATTAATTCTTCACAAATAAATATTGACTTTTTAAATGATTCAGCAGCGTCTTGTCTATTTACTTCAGTTGGAAATTATTATAATTGTTCTTATAATCCGTCATCAAATACTCTCCTTGGAAAGACAAGTACAAATATTACTATTACAAAAACGAATTATCCTCAATTACAAGTCGCACTAGAAAATATTACAATTCGAGATTATATTGTTGCAGAATTTACAAATTTAGAAACGATGTATAGAGCAGAATCGACTCATATTCAAACACGTTTTGTTGATTCTCAAGGAAATTCAGTTTCTGACATTGTTACTGTCTGTGATTGGAATGTTTCATCAACATATATTGGACAAAATAATTCTCAAGCAGAAGTATGTTCAATTATGTATACACCTTCTTCGTGTGAATCCCCGTTAGGTTCAAAAACTGTCACAATGAATTTTACGCATTATGAAGATAATATCTATAAGACTCTGAGTTCATCTATTTCAAATACTACACATTTATGGGATAGTGTGAATGTAAGCATTATCCAACCGACAGGAATAAATAAAACAGTTCGACCAGGAGATCAAGTTGAATTTAACGCAAATGTTACTGATTCTTGTGGTGAAATTTCAGATACATATCCGTTTTCTGTAAAATTTTTTGATGGTACTGATACTTTAAGTGGAAAAATACGTACATACACTGTACCATCTGATGCTGAAGATAATATTACAATAACTGCTACTTTTGATCAAGTTTATTATAATGTTACTTCAACAGATTCGTTTGAACTTATTATTGACGATACAATTTTTCCAACAATAGCTGATGTTTACTGTGCAGATGTTACTCCAAATGATGAAACAACTCAACCGCGTTTTACAGTTGGATACAGTGGTTTGACAAATAGTTCGCCAACTGGTTTAGATGGTTGTATTGTTGAGGGTATTGTTCATAATATGTCTTCTAGTTTTGACGTATATTATAATGTTTCAGATGGAGTTGATGTATTTGACTCAGATGTTCCGTTAATGAATAACACAAATGATGTGAATTTTACCTCAAATTCTTTTGTAAATTTCACGAAAACATCGATACCATCTGTTACAGTCACAGTATTTGTTAGTGAGAATAGTACTGGTGAAACTGTAGATTCTCAATCATTTATTGTTCGACTTGATGATGAATCACCTATTGGTTTCTGTGAAGTATTAAATCCTCCACTTAATACGGTTTATGAAGTTGATGATACTATTTCACTTACAATCCAAACTCCACAAAATAAAGGTCGTTTTTCTTCAAATAATCACGATAATCTTTGGCAAGTGTTTGTAGATGATAATGGTATAACGCAAGGAGTTGGAAATTATGGTGAAAATGAATGGGCTTTAAGTGTAACAGCAAATGAGTCAGAGGAAATCACACTATATGCTCGTGATTGGGGTAATAATTATTTGAATGGAACATCTGGTGGTGGTGAAGTGAGTTGTGGTGTGTATACATATGTTGTTGATACTGAAGAACCACAGATAAATTCATATGAAAACGATATTAATCTTACAACAAGTACGTCGCCATTTATTGGACAAAACTGTTCAAATTATACATCGTGTGGTGTTTCAACAGGTAATTTAAGTTTAACTTGGAATGTAAGTGATGATACGTATTTAGACACGATTTGGATTGAAAAAGAAAATAGTAGCATAGTAACATCAAAAACAATACTTGATTTGAATGAATCACAAGATGATGGTTCGTTTATGTATACTGTTGTTGAACCACATGACATTACTCCATATACATTTACATTATTTGTAAATGATACATTGGGTAAAATAACAAGTCAAAACATCACGTTTTATGTTGATAATCAACCTCCACAGTTTGAGAATATAAGTGTTGATAAAAATATAATACAATCAGGTACAACGATTAATATCAGTGCTATATTTGAAAATGATGAAGGTCCAGCATCTTTTCAACCTAATATAGATGCAAACAGTCGAGTTTGGATTGAAAATGATACTAACTGCATGTACAATTGTAACCAAATAAACGGATCAGGATTATCGTTTTGGTCGTATGTTACACCAATTGGCGAAGGTAAGAAGAATTATACAATGTTTGCAATTGATAATATTTCAAACATTGCTTCTCAAAACGTAACAATAATAGTCGATGATACACCACCAGAGGTCGAAGTTTTATTTCCAACATCAGAAAACGAAATATTTAGTCGAGCACAAACGTTTAGTTTTACTGCAACTGATTTAATTGGATTAAACGCAACAAGTGCTCAATATTGTTTGAATCAAACTGAATTTTGTGTTCCAACAGAGAGTTTAACAAATTCGAGTTCAACGTTTTTTACATCATCAATTAATACAACAGAATTAGGAGATGGTACATATTATTTACGTATGAATATATCTGATTTGGCTGGAAATTGGAATACAAGTGAACCATTCACACTTATTATTGATAATACGAATCCAAATATTACTTTTGTGAGTCATGAAGAAAATGAAATTGTTACGTCAACTTTTAATTTATCAGTGAACGTTACAGATTTACATCTAAATGATAGTTCGGTAAAGCTCCAAATAAATAATGCTCCGACAATTGTGCCATCACAATTTTCAGGTTCGATTTTTAATTTTACAATTGATTCAACACAATTACCTGAAGGAGACAGCAATTTCACTATTTTTGCGAATGATACTGCAAATGATTCAAACCAAGGTGTAAAAACTCTTGGTTTAAATGTTGATAATGATGCTCCTGAAATTACATTAATTGCACCAATAAATATATATCAAAAAGGATTTGTGAATTTTACATTCACAGTTATCGATGAAGCAGGCAATTTAAATTCTTCAAATTCACTTGGTTGTAAATTAGGTGAAGGTTCATTTGTATCAGTGCAAAATCATAACGATAATTTATATTCTTGTTATATTAATACAACACAAGTAGTTGATAATGATACTGTTGGTCTTTTGATAAATATGACGGATACTGTTGGCAATTATAATGCTTCTCTAATGCAAAATTATTATATTGATAATACACCACCAACAGTAACAACAATCAATCTGAATCAAACAAAAGTTAAATCGGGAGATACAATTCAAATAACATCAACAGATGTTACTGACCCAACATTTGGTTCATCAGGAATAAATAGGTGTTATGCATATTATAGTAATTCAAGCGTATTTAATCAATCCGATTCTGAGTTTGAAGAATTGGGATTATTACAAACAGATTGTATTCAGAATATAACAATACCATCAGTTTCAAGTACGAATAATGGTTACATTCATGTTCTAGCATTTGATCAATTAAATAATACTGCAAATACATCGACAACAATTTTAATTGATAACATACAACCAAATGTATATAATCTAACATTTAATGGTGAAGATACAATTTTTACGAGAAGTGATGCCAATGTAACATTTAGTGTATTTGTAAATGATTCAGATGGATTAAATACAAATGTTTCAAAAGTGTTCATAGGTCCAAATGGTGCTTTAACTCAAGAACTAAATCAAGTTGGTTCTTCTGAACAATACATATATGAGGGAACAACAGTATCACTTGGTTGTGGAGTGGAAACTTCATGTAGTTTGAATATAACTGTATTTGATGATGTTGGAAACAAAAACACTTTAAATGGTTTTATCCAAATAACTGATACGTCACCAATATTTGATGATATTGCACTTGTTCCAAATTATGTTCGAAATAATACATTAGCAACGCTAACAGTTATCTTAGAAAATAAACTTAATACATCAATGCACAGTGTCATAGCCGATTTAATTGAGTTAGAATCAATTAATGTAAATGATTGGCAAGGTAATATTATATTAAATGATAGTTTTGATTATACAACAAATTACACGATAACTATAAATGCAACCGATAAAGCGGGAAATTGGAATACGACAAATATAACATTTGTACTTGATGATATAGCTCCAGATATTCATACGTTGACATATAACGATTCGAACTTTATATCGAATATTTTCACGAATTATGAATTCACAGTGAATGTTACAGATTTACATAATGGTGGATATGGAATAATTGATTCGGTTAACTTAACTGGTAACAACACCGTTTCATTAACTCAATCAAGCCCGGATATGTATAGTTTTACTGGAACTTTAGCTGATTTAGGATATGTATTTGGCGCGGATGGATTGTATACAATTATAGCAAACGCAACAGATAAAGCAGGAAATTGGAATACTACAAATTTCTCAATAACAATCGATAATAAACTTCCTATGTTTGACAGTCAACTAATATTGAATCAATCACAACAAATATTTATTGATCCAAGTAGGCAATATAATTTGAGTATCGAAGTAACAGATAATATTGATGTTGCACAAGTGTATGTACAAAATGATGATTCGATTACACAAAATTATTTGACTAATGGTTCAGCAAACTTTTGGTATAATAGTACAACATTTACTGATCTAGATTGTATTACTGATCGAACAATTTGTACGATTAATTCTGTTGCGATAGATTTAGCAAATAATGTAAATCAAACACAACAAGAATTTGTTGTTATAACACAACCACCTAATATTACTAATGTGGATTTGAGCGATACATATATTCAAAATAATACATTTATTGATATTGATGTAACAATTGATGTATATAATGCAAGTGTGATTGAAAATGTAACAGTAAATAATGAATTAATTCAATATAACGAGACTTCCCAAACTTGGCGGATTGATTATCAAATTCAGTCAAATCAATTAGAATTTCAAGTTTATGATGTGTTAGGCAATGTTGCCTCACAAAATAGCACAATTACACTTGATGATGTAACACCATTATTGTCTGACTTTATCTATCGTGATTCAGATAATATTTCAAATAGTTTTGAAGAACTGAACATGAGTATTTTTGTA
>CAZUXP010000010.1:0-15614 GCA_964624275.1 uncultured Methanosarcinales archaeon | reverse complement strand
AGCTGGCAATGTTGCCTCACAAAATAGCACAATTACACTTGATGATGTAACACCACTATTGTCTGACTTTATCTATCTTGATTCAGATAATATTTCAAATAGTTTTGAAGAACTGAACATGAGTATTTTTGTAAATGATACAATTACCAACGGTTCACTTGGTGAGTTAGAATTTGTACTATTATATGCAAACAATATAACTCAAAACATTTCAGTAACTGGATCCAATCCTGGTGTTTATAATGTGTCATCTTTTAATTTATCCCAAATAGGATTAGATTCAAGTACAAATGGTAACTCTACTTTGTTTGTGAATGCAACTGATAAAGCTGGTAACAGCGAGTTATTCAGTTACAATATTACTGTTGATAACATCAACCCAAATGTGAGTGATTTATTATTTAATAATACAGAAACTGTTTTTGTGCAAAATACAACACACGTTAATATAACAGTGTTAGCTGCTGATGATGACGCAAACTTTGGTGATTTACGTGAAGTGTTTGTGTATAATACGAATACTCCTTTAATAAATACAACATTATCTTTGAGTAGTGGTACAATTTGGAACGTTACAATAGTTCCAAGTTCGTTTGGTTGTGCGACAGATGGATTATGTGATATAACAGTTCAAGCAACCGATTATGCTGATAATACGAATCAAACAAGTGGTTCCTTTTTGGTTGACACAACTCCGCCTCAAATTAATACTGTAACAATTACGCCAGATTATGTACAAACTGATAGTTCGATATTTATCTCGGTAAATGCCACTAAAGTAGGCAGTAATATTACAACTGTCACTGCAAATACTCAAGACTTGATATTTAATTCTTCATCTGACTTGTATGAATTAGAAACTGGTGCAAATACGAGTGTTTGGGAAATTGTCGTTGTTGATGAAGCTGGCAATGTTGCCTCACAAAATAGCACAATTACACTTGATGATGTAACACCACTAATAAGTCAATTTGAATATAATGGTACAGGTGTTTCAAATAGTCGAGATATTTTTAGATTTACCGCAAATATTTCAGAAATGATTACAAATGGCTCACAAGGAATTTTAGACGAAATAGCAATTTTTGGAAATAATTTCACTGAACGAATAAATATGAATTTAGATTATTCAACTATTTATACTGTCGACTTAAATTTATCTCAATTAGGGTTTGTAAATGTAGATGGCATACAAAATATAACAGTATTTGCTCGTGATAAAGCAAATAATAGCCGAACTCAGAATTTATCTGTTACTATTGATAATACCCCGCCAATAGTAGCAGGTGCATACGAATATGAAGAACCTGGATTTGAACAAACAGTTTTAGCTGACTGGACAACATCTCCTGCTCAAGTTATACCGCCAAGTGGCGATTTTATGTACTTTAGATTTGCAGACAATCGTACAATTCCGTGGACAGCAAATGTGACAGACGTTAATGACATAGTTTCAGTCTCAATTTCATCTAATTGTAGTGCCAGTATTTTTTCAATGAATGATACTGGAAATAATTCATTTTCAATTTCAAAAAAGAATAGTGATTTTGGTTGCTTTATACCATCAAATTCGAATTCAACAGATATTCAGTTATTTGTTAGAGCGGTTGATGAAGTAGATAATGAGAATATTCAAACATTTAATTTAACAGTTCAAAAGACAATACCAATTATAACACTTGTTCAATTACCACAGCAAAAATATGAGCAAAATTATAATACGATTCAAATTAATTTTACAATTCAATCGTTAGCAGATTTACAGCAAAGTACGTCTTTAGTAAAACCTATTAATTTGACATTACGTACGGATTCTCATACGTATGCCTCGATATTACTAAATGAATCAGATGCAGTAAATATTAATAATGTAACAAATACATTTACTTTTAGTATTCCTTTTACGCCAACTCGAGCCGGCACGCACGAAGTTTATATTTCTGCAGTAGATGGTTTAGGAGTAGAAGGTTCAATATCTGATTCTGATTACTTTGAATCAATACCAAAAACATCTGCAACTATGGATGTAATTCCTGATAATATAACAACATTTACTCGGCCCGTTACTGGTCAAACTAAAACACATGAAGTTAATGTATCAATTAAAAACATAGGTAATGCAAATATGCGTGATACTCAGTTCGAACTCTTTGTGCCATCAGGTATTCAGTCAAACCTTACGGGAGATACATTTGATTGTCAATCGCTTATATTAAAAAACAGTACTTGTAATAAAAAAATTTCATTCACAATTTCGAACCCAGTTCAATTAGGATTAAGAACTATACCATTTATTGTAACTTGGGATAATCCTGATTTCACAACAGGAGTTACGCACGCATCAAGTCAAATATTTATTCAGGATATTATTTCGCATACTGCATCTTCATTTGATGTATTTCCAACTTATATTGAAAATTCACTATTTCTAAATTCCTCAGGTAATTTACCGATTAAACTGTATAATGAACTTGATGATAATACTACTTTTTTTGTTACAGTAAATGTAACACATATTAATAATCAATCGTTAAGTGTTTCACAAAAAGATGTTTTTAAAGGAATTTCATTTTCACCAACCGATTTTCAAGAAACAATTGAAATTCCAACATCTGCTTTAGATATCAATATATTGAATATATCTATACATTCTTTTGCAAATATGATTTCAGATTATTCTGAATTTAGTAATATAAATACACCTAAAAATATATCCAATATAAGTGGTTATATTGAAGTATTTTCAGACGCTCGCAATGAAAAATTTGAAATTCCATTCTTATTTACGATTAATTCAAATTATAGTATACATATGCAACCTGTTATGATTGATTCAGTTTTACCAAAAGATATTTTGAAACATAATTTCACATTTAATTCGTCTGATTCAACTATTATTACTATGTTTAATAATTCACAATTCGAAATTTTTATAACGAATAAAACAACGATTTCAAATGAACATTCGCTTTATCAATCTCCTTATTATGAATCTTGTAAAATAGTTTCTCAAGAAAAAACTATATCTACTTCAATAGTAAATCTAAGTATTCAGTGTATTGCACCTCTTTTGAAGTATGAAACACAAAATGTTTCACTTGTGTTAGTATATAATTCAGAAAATACTGATTTTATTGGTTCAACGACTAACATTTTTCGAAATAGCATAATATATAGTGATTACTATCCACCAAAAATTCAGAATGTTTCATATAATCCTTTAACGAACTCGAGTTCAAACCTAACGTTTCAAATAATTGATAAAAATACTATTTTAAATTCATCAATGTGGTTTTCGTCAAAAGAAAATATTCAAGAGCAAATATATGTTGATGAAATAGTAGAAATAAATTCTTATACGAATCTGACTCAATTAACTATTACAAATACTTCTTTTTTAACATCATCAATAGAATTGGGTTTTATGGTTCCTGAAATATATCGAAACATTTCAAATTTTAGTCAAAAAATTGATTTGCGAAAAGATATTATAACAAATCAGACTTCATTTAGCCCGATAAATATAAGTGTAATTGATACGCAAGTGTTCTTTGAAGAGTATCTCGGTTTTACTCATTTATTTATTCGAAATAATAATTTATTTTCAAATCAAACAGTATCGCAAGATTCGACAATATATGTTCGTGTTCCAAGATTAGCAAATATGGTTGATTCATATTTTCAATTAATACCACAAAAAGAAAAAGTGTTATTGGATCAACCAACATCTATGGTAATTCTTGAAAATCAAAACGAAACAGTTGTTGTTGCAATTGCAGATGAAAGCCAAAATAAAGTTCATATTGTTTCGTATAATTTAAATCAATCAAATTCAACAACATATTATGATTCAATAATAGTATCAAATCCAATTTCATTACAGAAATATGAAGATGAATTATATATAGTTTCGCGAACCGAACCGACTCTGTATAAATATTCTTATATATACAATCATGTAAATAAATCTGTTCAAATTGATGAGTTAGATCATCAAAATTATGGTGATTTTCGTATAAAAGATGCTTATAATACAATAAACGCAACAATTCTTGCTGATAGATTGTCTCAATCTGTTTTTGCATATGACTCAAACAATAATTTACAAAGAACCTATACGAATGAATTCAAGTTTCCTTCGGCAATAACTAAATCAAATAATTCGTTTTTTGTACTTGATCCTGTATTTGAATATATAGGTTATTTAAACCAATTACCGAATCAAAATTTTACAGATATAAATACATATGATTCACAAAATTTGAGCAATTCATTCATTCCAAAAATACGTGATTTAAATAATATTAATGATTCAATAGTACTTTTAATAGATACATTTTCAGCAAAAATACATATATATGATATACTAAATGAATCAATTATTCAAACAATTACTCATTCGTCAATTAAACAACCTGTTGATGCACAATTAGTAACACATAATAATAGTTATTATATACATATTTTAGATTCATCAACAAAAAATGTTGTCAGTTTAAATAGTTCAAAATTAAACGAAACATTCACATTTACAGCAGCTCAAAATTCTATTGGTCTTGCATATCCAACCTTTGTACGTGTTGATATTGGAAATACAAAACGAATCGATGTATTTGGAAATGAACAAGGAATTGAATTTTCACAACAAGGGTTATTGAATCAAACAATGAACATTTCGTCTTCTCAAATAACTGAAGCGTTTCAATCATATGTTCAATCCAATTGTCAATTGTCTCCTTCTTATCCGAATCTTCGTTCGTATGTTGTTGATCATTCTATTGATTCACCTGTTACGGTTGGTAGATTTGGTATTGAATATTGTACGATACCAATAACAATTGAGCAGTCTCAAGTCGGTTCAATAAAAATTCAGAATTTAGGTTTACTATATGATGCAGATTATATAATACCGCGTTTCCATGATTATATATTTGATAATGAAACAGTCACCATTAAAGGTTTTTCTCAAAATTCACAAAATATAACTGTTAAAATAACAGGTAAAGAAATTCAGAATGTAACAAAAATACGATTAACTGAACCTTATAATCAATTACTAGATAATCTAGAAAAAGGAACATATATTAATATAATTCGTACAATTGATGAATTTAATAATTATGCACAGTTTCGTTCTGCATTTGTGATTAGTGATACTGCACGACTTGTAAGTCGATTTGTCAAACCGGGGAAAAATATAAATATACAATTCAGTCTTATTTCTGATTTGGTAATTTCTGATCTTGATATGGATGCTTCAACACAATCGTTTTCATTAGCCCAAGAAGAGTTATTTAATAAAACAATACGAGATGAATCATACATACTTGATTTTGAGATAAAATCTCCTTATGCTGGAAGTTTGTTATCGCAAAATCAAACAGGTTCTTTTCGAATATACAATGCGACATTTGCAGTCAATAATGATAGTATTATTTTTGATCCAGTTATTTTTGATGTGTTTGCTTTAGATAATGTTACGATGCCATCTCAAACAATTGTTCCTGAAACTTATGATAGTTTCGCATATGCAGGTTTTTCAGTATCGTTAAATCTTACATCTTATGAAAAAGCCGTCATTTCGTTGAATTATTCCCAATTATTTGAAAACATAAAAATCCAAGGTCATGAGGTTGATGCAAATGAACTTCGAGTGTATCGTTGTCAATATAATAATGTTTCTCAATGTTCAACATCGGATTGGCAATTACTTGAAGATTTCACAATAAATGAGACATCACAAATAATTCAAACACAAACCGCTACTGCGTCATCATTTATAGTTGCGCAACGAAATGTTACTGATAGTGATGATTATAACTCATTACCACCAAGTCCACCATCATCTAGTAGTTCTTCAGGAGGTGGTTCTTCAGGTGGCGGAGGCGTTATAGGTGACGTATCAAGTCCGCTTGATCAAAGCCTTTCATTTGATTCAGTTTGTGGTAATAATATTTGTGAGTTAGGTGAAAATGAATTTAATTGTCCGCTTGATTGTAGTTTGAGTCCTATTCGGTTTGACTTTTCAAGAATCGCATATGTAAGTATACTTCCAGGTCAAGCTATAAACACATATGTTGAAGTTCGAAGTACGATTGCAACTCCGACAACCCTATCACTTTCATTTTCAAATCCAGTTATGGAAGATTACATTACATTTGAAGAAAATAATTTTGTACTTCAACCGTTTCAAACCAAACAAATTCCAGTTACTATATTAGTACCTCAAAATAATCAATCTCGTCTTATCAGTAGTTCAATTCGAATAAATGGGGCTGGTCCAGACGCACGTGAATTTAGTGTTGTTCGAGTAGCAACAGAGTTAGATTTATTATTTGATATTGATATACAGTTAGAAAAAGAACGTATTTCTCCTTTTGATGATATATTCGCACAAATTCAATTACGAAATGAGTTTATCCGAAATCAAAATGTGACTTTAGAATATACGATACGTCATCTTAATTCTCAATCCTCAACAAATGAACTGATTTTAATTACTGAAAACATTTTATTTGATCGTGAAGAAACATTTGCACGTCTTATATCTTTACAAAACGAAACTACTGAAAAACCGACAGATATAATGGATTTTATTTTGAACTTGTTTTCATCAAAAGACTCTGTAATACCACAAGGTGATTATATTTTTATTTTTAATGCTTCATATCAAAATATAAATTCGTCACAAGTAGTGCGATTTGAGGTCAAACAACAATGGCACGAATCATATATGTTTCAATTATTACTTGTTGTGACCTTTGCAATAATAGTGTTTTTAGCATTGGCATTTATATCACATAAAGTTATTGTTCATAAAAGAAAGAATATGCGTTATATTATACCAAGCTTACATGATTTACCAGGTCGAGAAGAAACAACACAATTACATGTTGGATTTATCGGCGGTACAAAACAATCAGCGTATATAACGGCAAAAGATTTAACGACACACGCCCTTGTTGCAGGAAGTACGGGGAGTGGTAAATCTGTTACGGCGAGTATTATTGTAGAAGAAGCATTAAACAAAAAAATACCCGCTGTTATTTTTGATCCAACGGCACAATGGACAGGATTTTTGAGTCCATTAAAAGATAAAAAAATATTTCCTATGTATAAAAAATTCCATATGAGTCGTGAAGAAGCTCGTAGTTATAAAGGCTTAATATTTACACCTCAAAATGATACATTTGAAATGGATTTTAAAGATTATATGCATCCAGGGGAAGCAACAGTATTTAATTTATCACGTCTAACTGTTCAAGAGTATGATGTTGCAGTGAAAAAAATAATTGATACAATGTTTGCTCAGCGTTGGGAAGAAAGCCCTGATTTGAAATTAATAGTTGTCTTTGATGAAGTTCATCGATTGTTAGATCCTTCAACACAAGGATTAGGTTATGAAGCTTTAACAAAAGCATGTCGTGAATTTCGTAAATGGGGTATTGGTCTTGTTATGGCATCACAAGTAAGTTCTGATTTTAAAGAAGCAATTGGAGGTAATGTCTTGACTGAGGTTCAACTAAATACGAAAAATCTAGAAGATATTCATAAAGTTGAGCAGAAATATGGTTCTGAATTTTCAGATAGAGTAACAAGACAGGGTGTTGGTGTTGCATTATTTCAACAGCCAAAATATAATAAAGGTAAACCGTGGTTTATTGAATTTAGACCACCACTCCATAATCCTCATAAACTTGCTGAAGAAGATCTTGATAAATATGATGAATTCACAAAAGAGTTACTTAAACTTAAAGGCGTAATGAATGAATTTGAAAAACTTCATATTGATGTTGATGATTATAAAATGGATTATAATTTGGCTTATAACAAGCTAAAAGAAGGGAAATTTAAAATGGTTGAGATATATGTTGAAGAACTTCGTCAATCACTTCAAAAAAATACTGAATATGAAAATGCATTACAAAAATATATTCAAAAACAAAAATCAAAAGATAAAAGTAATTCTGTAAATAAATCATCTAAACAAGGGTCGCAAAATCATTCGGTAGATAAAGTAGTTTCATATATGCGAACACATATACAAAAAGGTCATGATATTCAAAAAATAGTCGAGCATCTTCAAAAACATGGTGTATCAATCCAAGTTATACAAGATGCAAAGAAGAGGTTACAAAATGATTAATTTGCATAAACTTTGTTTACTCTCAGTTTTGTTTTTGTTAATCGTGAGTTCAATCGGTTTTTCACAAAGTTCATATTTTATTAATGAAAGTGGTGAATTACAAGAAATAATTTGTGGTGATGGTGTTTGTTCAGTAGGACAAAATGCACAAAATTGTCCTATTGATTGTTTAGGAACTACTTTTGATGTATGGGTTGAAACGCAGGATATTTACGTTCTTTTAAATGAAGAATTTACGCAATTACTTACAATTAAATCACACTTACCTAATCAGACCAATTATGTTATTCAAAGTTTGAACTCACAAGCAGTCTCTATTAATCCTGATTCAGTCCGTATTCAAAACCAATCTTCACGAACAGTTGAACTTGTTTTTAAATCAAATAAAACGCAATCAATATATCAAGATGAAATTGAAATTCGAAATAATCGTGAGTCAAAAACGATACCATTTACAATACATACTATTACATCGCATCAATCATCCATTACGCCAAGACTACAACTATTGTCTTCAACGATACAATACAATAAACCATTTACGTTTAGAGCTACTGCAAACATACCTTCACAGTATGATAATGTTACCATACTTATTTTATTAAAAGATACTAAAAATAACTCTTATACTGTTGCAGAATTTGTGGATTTCCAAAAAAAAAGGTTTGATTACACAGAATCAATTGTACTAAAAGATATTACAAACAAGAGTAGTTTAGAATATACATTATTAATTCAAGTGTATCATATTCAGCAGGTAGCTTCAACAACACAATTTATACAAGTACAGGAATCTTTTTTTCATTCTTGGTACTTTCGTACCCTAATTATTGTGTTGGTGGGGTTACCTTTGCTTTATTTTATAGTTAAATTTGCATTATATATTCGGAAAAAACGATTAGGTAAAAAAAGATATGTCCAGCCGAATTATTCATTATTGCCTGGTAAAAAGGCAAATGAAACTTTTTTAGAAGTTGGCTTATTAGCTGATACTAAAAGACAAGCTTACTTACAAGCAAGTGATCTTACTACGCACGCCCTTGTTGCAGGAAGTACAGGAAGTGGGAAATCTGTAACAGCGAGTATCATTGTAGAAGAGGCATTAAATAAGAAAATACCCGCAGTTATTTTTGATCCTACGGCACAATGGACTGGCTTTTTAAGTGGATTGAAGGATCCAAATATTTTACGATATTATTCTGATTTTTCATTAAGTAAAGATGATACGAGAAGTTACAAAGGTCTTATTTTCACACCAAAAAATGATACATTTGATTTAGATTTTCAGGAGTATATGAATCCTGGAGAAGTAACAGTTTTTAATTTATCAAATCTGAGTGTACAAGAATATGATTCGTCTGTTAAAAAAATAATAGATTCAATGTTTCAAAAAAAATGGGAAGAAAGTGGTGATCTTAAATTAGTTGTTGTGTTTGATGAAGTTCACCGGTTGTTAGATAAAAATGCAAAAGGAGAAGGTTATGCAGCTTTAACAAAAGCGTGCCGGGAATTTCGTAAATGGGGTATCGGTCTTGTTATGGCTTCTCAAGTTAGTTCTGATTTTAAAGAAGCAATTGGTGGGAATGTCTTAACAGAAGTTCAGTTAAATACAAAGAATTTAGAAGATATTAAAAAAATTGCAAAAAAATATGGAGGTGAATATGCGCAACGAATAACAAGACAAGGTATTGGTGTTGCGTTAGTTCAAAATCCGAAGTATAATAAAGGTAAACCGTGGTTTATTCACTTTCGACCACCACTTCATAATCCGCATAAGCTATCTGAAGATGATTTAACGCTATATGAAAAATTCACAAATATCTTAAAAGATGTTAAACAACAACTTGATTCTTTTTCAGAGGATGATGATATTGAAGATATGAAAATGGATTATCATCTTGCAATATCAAAATTAAAAGAGGGTAAATTTAAAATGGCTGAAATTTACATTCAAAATTTACAGGATGAATTAAAAAAGAGGTCAGCATAGATATGAAATATATACGTTTTATATGTATCTGTTTATTATGCTTTTTTATTCCTATTACATTTGCATCTAATATAACTTTTATGGGGGTTGAAAATACCACTCATGTTAATCAGCCTATTCATTTAATATTTCAAGGTAATATTTCAGATTATGAGTTACAGTATCAAAGTACATATGATCCTAAATGGTATTCAGTTGGTAATTCAGGTTCTTCATTTATTATACCAAATTCAAGAGTTCAGGCGCAAGGAATTTATCGGTTTTATCTTCAACATAAAACAGATAATCAAACGAGGTTTCCAAAAAACACCTCATTTTACATATATGCTAATCAAGTCAATGACTTTTTCTTAAACCAAAGTCTAGAATTTGGGAGTCGTGATTCAAAATCGTCTGGTCATGAGATACTAGCAAGTGGTTCGTATGAAATGGCAAATGAAATATTCCAGGTTAAAGAAATTGAACGTTTTAGTCTTATGTATTTTTTGACAGGTAATGAAACATACAAAAATATAACTTTTGAGCTCATAAATATAAACTGGGCAGGAAATTGTGATCCAACTCAAAATGATTTTAGTTGTTCACCAGGCTCTGGTTTTCAAGGTTCAGAAAAACAAGGACAATTAATATATTCGTTATTTCAAACTCAGTTGTATTTACAAAATAAGACTTTTGGTGATTATGCAATTGAATTTGCAAATAATAATCCTTCAGACTGTGATGTTCAATCAGGTAATTATGTGTGTGGTTCAAATAAAGGCCAAGGAAGAATGATTCAAGGTTTTGCAAATGCATATTTACATACGTCAAATAATTCTTATAAAGAAATCTTGTATGGTCTTATTAATACTTCAAAAGATATGAATTCTACTGTAGATTTAGCTGTTGGATTATCGGAGGCATATTTAGTTTTACAAAATGAATCAATTCGTCAACTTGCTCAAGAACAAATTATGTCATCAATAGAAGACTGTTTAGACGATACTTGTAGTGATTCTGCGATATCATCTCAATATGAACTCTTAAAATATATTCCCCGAATTATGAAATTTGAGAATACATCAATAACTGATACACAAAATAATACTGTTAATATATCTTTGTATGCATATGGTTTGAATCGTGCATTCAAACTTTTAAACAGTAATACGACTTCTGGTTATTGCTCATATATGAGAGAAGAATATAATTGTGTGAGTAATTATGCGCAAGCATACAAAACTATTGGTTTATATGATTTTGCATCGAAATTTCCTCAATCTTCAATTGGTTTTTTTGATAATCAGGTTTTAGATGTTAGTTTAGATAGTATAAGTATTCAAACTAATTTTGCGGCAATTGTTAAAAACGTAACGATGTATTATAAAGATGTAGCTGAAACGAATTTTAAAAATAAGTCAGTTTCAAATTATGGATTTGTTCAGATTCCAAACGATTTTGGTACACAATCACTTGTTTTAGAATATTATTTTGAAGATGCGCAAGGTTTTCGATATCCGCACTATAATAACACATTCATATTTGTGATTCCTCTTTCAACACAGAATTTACCTTCAATTTTCACAAAATTTAATGGTTTTTCATTAAACGCACCTTTGCAGTATTGTGATCCCTTTGATAATGATTCTTCTTGTCAATATGAGTATATGCACGGAAAATATATGTCTGCGCTTTCAAAATATGCAGAATACAATGATTCAACAACTGAAATTGTGCAATTAATGCATGAATCAATTATTGATCCAGATCAAACAAATTCAGCAACATGTGATCCGAGAATTAATGATTTTTTTTGTCAAAGTGATCCTGTCAATGCTTTAAATCGACCTGGAATAACAAGAGGTATGAATTTAATTCAAGGATATACGTCATTTTATACAGGATCATTTGATACTGACGCAATTGAATTTTCACAGAAATTAGCATATCAATCCGACACTAATTCATATGTAAGTTGTAATATTTGGCAGAATTCATATGAATGTGCAACTAGTAAAGAACAGTATCAGTATATTCATGCAATTAAAGAATTATTTTTTCAAACAGGTGATGAGATATTATTTGAAAAATTATCATTATTAACTAACGAATTATTTGATTTTTCAGTAGATAGGTATACAACAAGAGGTTTAATTGAGACATATGAATTATTTGGGAATGAAACATTTGATGTTTATATCAATGATTACGTGCAAAATCAAGCAGATGATTGTCTTGAATTGTTTGAGTGTTCAGTTGAAGAATTCTATGAAAATTTAGCGGTTGTTTGGATGGCGTATGGCTTATTTGAAGATTCAAATTACTATAATTTAGGTCTAAACTTATTACAAAGTAGACCACAAACTTTTCGAAATCGATGTGATGCAAACGCCGATTCGCAATTAAATACATTTTCATGTTCGGATCCGATTCATCAATCTGTCGCAATTGATGCAATGTATCAATCTTTACAAAATTTTGTTCAGCGCGAACCGATAAATGTTTCAGTAAACATTTCGCTTGATTTACCAGCAAAATACGATGAGATAGCAAATGCAACGACATATATAACAAGCTTATATAATCAGTTTAATACAACATGTGCCGTAACTAATCACGGTTCTAATGCAATTTCTTTTAATCTTCTTGTTTCATCAAATTTACAAATTAATACTACAAAATATGAGATTACAAATCTACAACCAAATAATACGACTTCAGTTCAATTTCTTGTAAATAGTTCAATAGCAAATCAAAATTCTATTTCTTGTTTTGTTGAAAATTTTGAAGATAATAAATTAGTTGATGTATATATAAATAAAAGTGTGTTAAATGTGAGTTTAATTCATAATATAACAAACCCTCATTTATTGCAAAAAAATAATAATTATTCGATCAGTTTAAATATTTCAAATCAAGAGTTATTTGAACTTCAAGACATTCAATTACAGTTATCTGAAATTGGTATAATTGAAAATATAACGACAACTCAAGATTTGGTGTATACAAACACTTCTGTCCAGATACCAGTTTTGTTACCGGGAGATAATTTTAATATGACGATATATTTTCTCCCTTTTGAGAGTTATGAAGGAGATTTTACAATTACAACTACGACCGCATTTAATGGTTCAAATATTCATAATTTTCCAATACGAATCGATTATGACTCATTTCTAATCACGCAAAATGGTACAGGTGAAAGACTGTATGATAAAAATATCTTGCAGTTTATAATAAACCAAACAAAAGCATTTAATGTTTCACAATTGCTCAATACAATTTTGTATAATGAGTCATTAATTAGCATTCAAAATATTACATTATTACATAATGATACGTTATTTGGTTTTACAAATAATTCTTTTGAGTTCCCACTTTTTAAGCAAAATGATTCATATGTTGTAACTGTTAGTTACACTCCTTTATATCAATCAGCATTTTATCCTATTGATATTCAATTACAACTCCAAACGCTAAATATATTTGAACAATCCACATATTCATTTAACGCTTCTCGAGATTTATTTACACTTACAACTAATGACATAACAGGAGGCCAAAAAGGTGAGCAAAAAACAACGTATATAACAATTGAGGATGCCACAGTTAATCAAACTAATGTGAGTTTAGTTATTGATTCACAAGACTTCTTATTTTTTCATCCAATAGAATTACCATTTGAAGATAAGTATATATCACAGAATGTGTCTCAATATGCGTTTAATTCAACAATGGGCATCAATACATCATCTGCGCTTGTTAATTTGAGTAATTATGATAATCAGACTGTTTTATTGTATGTAGATAATGTCACAAATAATACTGAGTTTGGTGTATTTTCTTACCACAATATACAAGATTATCATTCAGCACAAAATATAAGTTATACTATTCGATTACAAAACGATAGTTCAATTCCTGCAAATACTACACTTATGGGTGAATTACAAATATTTAATGAGAGTAATTCTTCAGATGTATACGAGACGTTTTTCTGTCCATTTAGTGGTTCTTCACCGTTTACATGTACGAGTACACAAGAGTATTCTCATTCAGTGAATAGTACGCTTACACTCTTATTTGAAAAAGTTGATGCATCCTCACAAGAAAATTATTCGATTTTTGTTGATTATATAAATGTAAATCATACATATACAAATCGGACATATTTTGCTCAAATACAATCACAAACTAATTCAAGTGTGCAAATATTGTTATATAATCTTTTTTTAAACTCATCTTACACATTTGGTATAACTGGAGATATACTTTCTTCAGGTAATATTTCAGTTATAGCTGAATCATTAGAGGGTGGATATGTTAAAACGAGTGGTAGTGTTTGAGTTTCCTATTCATCACCATCATCTTCAGGCTCGTCTTCTTCAAATTCTGGTTCGTCCGTAGAAATACCTGATCGCACTAATTTCTACAACAAATCAATTATATTAAATTTAACATTCGAACAATTTGTTGAACATATCTGGGATTATACACAATTTATTCCAGCCATAAATGAATCACTAGGTAAAGATCAATTTAATCAAACTGCAATTGCTGATTTATATTCGTGCATTAATCCAATAAATCAAAGATTTACTGAAGTTTTACGCGATAAAAAAATAACTGTTCAAACAATTATTAAAAATCATTGTGAATATACACTTAATTTTCAGTGGTTTGAATCACAAAATAACTCTGACTTACATTTTTCAAATGATTTTGCTATTCAAACAATAAATCCGGTGTACGCAAATATTTCATTAGATCCGAATCAAACAATATCTTATGGTGTGAACTATACAACAAAAATATTTTTTGAAGATTTTACAAAGAATTATGATTCTCTATCTCAAACAGTTTTTTTCCCGTATGATTTTTTGAATGAAAATTATATTCAATCAACTGATGAAATTGTTGAAATTCAAAATGATAAAATAACAGTATTTGAGCGTATAGATCGAATATTCAGTGAAGGTGTTATAAACAATTTAATTAGGTTTAGAGAATGGTGGCAAAATTCACCAGTAGCAAGATTCATATTTGTTAGTATAGTTATTTTTATTATTGGTCTATTAGTTGTTATAGTTGTAATTATTGGCTATAATAAATCAAAAAAATTAAAACTTCTTGAAAGAAAAAAAGTAGGTCTTCTAAAAGATTATTCTGATCCGAATCAATTAATAACAACGATTGGTTTAGAAAATTCTTATTTAGCAAAACTCATTCGTCAAAAAGATTTTGAAAATGCAAAAAAAGAATATTTACGTCTCAGAGATAATTTTCAGCATTATAAAAAGAAATTAACAAACGCAAATCCGCAAGTTAAACATATTTTATCTGAAGAAATCAATCGAATGCACATATTTTATCAACACATTCTTGACGGTATTAGCCTGCAAAATGAACAAATAAAACAAGAAAAACAAAAAACAAAACCAGATTTTTCATCAAAAAAACAAAGACTAATCGCTGAACAAGAAGATGAAGAAGTGCATT
>CAZUXP010000009.1:0-43283 GCA_964624275.1 uncultured Methanosarcinales archaeon | reverse complement strand
TGGAGTTATTTCGGCAAAGCCCGAGAGAAAAACATCGGCTGGCGTATTGATTATGTGTTAATATCTAAAAGTATGGAGTCTGAACTCAAAGAAGCATTTATTCGTGATGATGTATTAGGCTCGGATCATTGCCCAGTTGGCGTTATATTACAAACACCCCCAAAAGATTAATTTATTTCAGATTTTTTTTAACTTGTAGTAAATCTTTATTCATTTCTTCTTGCAGTGATGGTTTATATAAAAGCGCAGCAGGATGATACAATGGTATGACAGTTATATCTCTTGAATCAATAGTCACGGTAAATGCTTGCCCATGTATTTGTGAAATTCCCAGGATGTTTTTCATGTTTGAAACTGTAAATTCACTCAGTACGAATTTTGTCGCAAAGTTACCTAATGGAAGAATTATGTTTGGTTTGATAATTCTAATTTGTTCGAGTAAATACGGCGTATGTCGAGTTATTTCGTCGATAGTCGGGTTTCTATTTTTTGGAGGGCGATATTTGAGTATATTTGCAATATATACATCATCTAAACTTAATTCGATATTTTGAAGTAATATATTAAGTTTTTTTCCTGCAGAACCAACAAATGGTAAACCTTGTTCGTCTTCTTTTTTACCCGGTGCTTCTCCAATTATAAAAATACGTGCGTTCGGATTACCTCTACCAAAAACAAGATTAGTTGCACTAGCTTTCAGAGGACATTGAAGTAGATTGGGTATTTCTTTTTCTAAATCACCTAGAGTTTTTTTTGCGCTCATGCTCTAAAAAGTATATACACAATATTTATAAATCGTTTGATTAGACTACCGGGTATGAATTACAGAGATAAAAATACAAAAATTGTTGCAACAGTTTCAGATTTACGTTGTGACGTCGATTTTATACAAAACTTATACGACAGTGGAGTCGATACAATTCGTCTTAATACTGCACATCAAGATGAAGAAGGTTCGTTAAAAGTTGTTGAAAACATTCGAAAAGTTTCAGATACAATTGGAATTTTACTTGATACAAAAGGACCGGAAATTCGAACAAAAAATATTGGTGAGCCAATTATTGTTCAAAAAGATGATGTTGTTGAAATAACTGGAAAAGATGGATATGAGTCTCAAAATATTGTTGTGCAAGTTTCTTATGAAGGAATTATTGAAGATGTCCCAGTAAATGGTGAAGTTCTTATAGATGATGGATCATTAAAATTGATAGTTGCAGAAAAGACGGCTCAATCATTAGTTTGTAAAGCAGAAACAACTGGTGCCATTAAAAATAAGAAAAGTATAAATCTTCCAAATATATCTGTAAATTTACCATCAATAACTTTAAAAGATGAACAATTCATTCGATGGGCAGCAAAAAATAATTTAGATTTTATTGCGCATTCTTTTGTTCGTCATAAAGAAGATGTGTTAGCTGTTCAAAAAATTCTCGATGAAGAACAAAGTCCAATGAAAATCATTGCAAAAATTGAAAATCAAGAAGGAGTTGATAATATTGAGGAAATTTTGGATGTTGCATATGGTATCATGGTCGCAAGAGGTGATTTGGGAATTGAAATTCCTGCTTGTGAAATACCTCTCATTCAAAAAAGATTAATTCAAAAGTGTGTAAAAAGATCAAAACCAGTTATTACAGCAACGCATATGTTGGAAAGTATGATTCATAATCCGCGTGCAACTCGTGCGGAAGTAAGCGATGTTGCAAACGCAATATTAGATGGAACAAGCGCAATTATGTTGAGTGGTGAAACTGCATATGGAGAATATCCAATTCAAGCTGTTCAAACAATGGCTGATATTTCGCTTCATTTAAAAGCCAGAAAAACACGAACAAATCCGATGGGAATTGAAATGGATATGGATTCAATTCAAAAAGTATTAGCACAATCAGCAGTCGATGCAGCATTAAATTTGGATGTGAAAGCAATAATTGTGCCAAGTGTTACGGGAAAATCAGCTCGTCTTATCTCATCACTTCGGAGTCGAAAACCAATTTATGCACAATGTTATGATTCTCGTGTCATGCGACGATTATCATTATCACACGGGATTCGTGTAAGTAAAATAACTGAGTGTAAAACAAGCGATGAATTGGTTAGTAAAAGTGTTCAAACATTATTAGAACAAAAATCACTCACCGAAGAAGATATGATTGTTATTGTTGCAGGAACTCCCTATCCGCACCCTCACAGAAGTAATTTTATGGAGATTGCAAAGGTTAAAGATATTTTGGTTGAATATAAAGACGATTGATTTTAGTTTATACGAAAAAAGTATAATTCCTTGGTATGAGGTCATCGATTATGTTGATTGGTAGATAATCTGATTATGTTCTATCTTGTGCTAAAGTAAAACGTAGTTTTACAAGTTTTCAAAGAATATTTTTGAAAACAAGGTGTGCGTTTCATTTTAAAATAAATTCTTAAGACGGGGTTGAATATTGCAACAACTTTTATATATCAATTCAATATATCTTAATACATGGTAGAAGAACACCCAATCGATTTTGAATCATATAAGCAAACATTATTACAAATCCCATCTCACATTGAATATTCGATGAAACAGATTAGTTCATTTCAAACAGAACGAGATTTTTCAAACATTGTATTTGTTGGAATGGGAGGAAGTGGATTTATTGGTGATTTCTGTAAAGCATATTTGTCAAAAATATCTAAACCAGTTTTTGTTATTAAAGACTATACAACTCCTGATTATATTCAATCAAATTCCTTAGTATTTATTTTAAGTTATTCTGGAAATACTGATGAGACTTTAGAAGTTTACCGTCGTGTAATGCAACGAAAAGCAACAGTTGTGAGCATGAGTTGCGGCGGTAAGGTCGAACAATTATCTCGAATGTATGAAAATGTTCATATAAAAATACCCGGTGACATACAACCAAGACAAGCAATCGGATATTTTATCCCCCCTATTTTAAAAGTCTTAGAATACATAAAACTCATAGGTAATGTTGATACGCAATTAAAAACAGTCATTCAGTCTTTACGAAAAGACATCTTTGAATCATATGCGCAAGATTTAGTTCAAAAATCAAAAGGAACTATCCCTATTTTTTATGGTTCAAATTATTTCGCGCCAATTGCGTATGCGTGGAAAACCCACACTAATGAGACTGCAAAAATTCCGTCATTTTCAAATGTACTTCCTGAGTGTTTTCATAATGAGATTGCTTGTTATGATTCTTTAAATGCGCAAAGTCATTGTAGTTATTTTTTATTACACGATGCATCTGAAACAGATAAACGTCTATTGAAAAAGATATCTCAATTTTATATATTATTAAAAGAAAAAAATCTTATTTGTCAAGAAATTGTGATTCGAGGCGAAAATACTTTGAGTCGAATGTTTTCCGCATTGTATCTTGGGATGTGGTACTCATTTTATCTTGCACAAGAATTAAACATTGACCCAACAAGAATTGATGTTATCGAAAAGTTCAAACAAAAAACTAAATAATCTTATCAAAACCACTTTTTTTTATGTTTTATTTATTTTGGACTCACCACAATATATTGTGTTTAGTGTGTACTTTAAACACAGTATGTAGTGTTTTATATTCTGTAGTAACTAAATGTATTTAAATGATTCACTCTAAATTGTTTAGAGAGTAAAAAAGGTGAATAAAACATGGCACTTTCTGTAATAAAACGAAACGGGGAAATAATTAATTTTGACATAAGTCGAATAAAAAGCGCAATTCAACGAGCAGTACGAGCATCACAAGCAACACTAAGTGAAAATAATCTAGATACGTTACTGACTGAAATCCAATCTGAAATTGAAGCTCGTTTTACAGAGATGTATCCAAATGTTGAAAATATTCAAGATATTATTGAAAAACATTTAATGAAGCAGAATTTTTATGAAGTTTCAAAACATTATATATTGTATCGAGCAGAACGTCAAAGAATTCGTGAAAAAGAGAAAAAAGAAAATATTGAAAAATCCGTTTTAGGAAAACTTACTGTTATAAAGCGTGATGGGAAAAAAGTTATTTTTGATCCGAAAAAAATTAAAGATACAATATCTCGAGCATCAAAAGGTTATGAAAGTGATATATCTTCACAACTTATTTCAAAAGAAGTTACAAATAATGTATTTGATGGAGTTAAAACACAAGATATTGAAAAAGCATTGATACTTGCAGCAAGTTCATATATTGAACGTGACCCTGCATATGGGTTTGTTGCAGGAAGATTATTTTTACAAAAAATTTACAAAGAGGTTATTGATCAATCAATCACACAAGATTTTCTTCCATTTGCATATCGAGAATCATTTGTAAAAAATATTAAAAAAGGTGTAGAATTAGGTTTATTTGACAAGCGATTACTTGATTTTGATTTAGAAGAACTTTCATATGGATTAAAACTTGAAAGAGATGAAAAATTACAATATATGGGTATTCAAACTTTATATGAACGGTATTTTCAAAAATTAGAGGGCCGTCGTTTAGAATTACCGCAAGGTTTTTGGATGCGAGTTGCAATGGGTCTTGCTATTGATGAAGAAGAAAAAGAAAAACGAGCGCTTGAGTTTTATGACGTTCTCTCAACATTACGTTTCGTATCATCTACCCCGACATTATTTCATTCAGGAACATCGTATGCTCAACTCAGTTCTTGTTATTTAACAACTGTATTGGATGATTTAACGCATATTTTCAAAAGTTATGGGGATAATGCGGCACTTTCAAAATGGTCGGGTGGACTTGGAAATGATTGGACAAATATTCGAGCAACAGGTTCGTGGATTAAAACAACAAATGTCGAAAGTCAAGGAGTCATCCCTTTTTTAAAAATTGCAAATGATGTAACAGCTGCAATTAATAGAAGTGGAAAAAGACGGGGAGCAACATGTGCATATTTAGAAACATGGCATTTAGATATTGAGGATTTTTTGGATTTACGAAAAAATACGGGTGATGATCGACGTCGTGCTCACGATATGAATACGGCAAATTGGATACCTGACTTATTCATGAAACGGGTTATTGCTGATGAGAGTTGGACATTATTTTCTCCTGAAGAAGTACCAGAACTTCATCAAACATATGGTAAAGAATTTGAAAAGTATTATGAAGAATATGAGAAAAAAGCTCAAAATGGCGAAATAAAAAAACATAAGACTATTCCTGCCAAAAAACTTTGGCGAAAAATGATTTCTATGTTATTTGAAACAGGGCATCCTTGGATGACATTCAAAGATCCTTGTAATATCCGTTCTCCGCAAGATCACGTGGGAGTTATTCATAATTCGAATTTATGTACAGAAATCACATTAAATACATCCGAATCCGAAGTTGCGGTTTGTAATTTAGGTTCACTGAATTTGTCCGAATTTGTAAAAGATGATAAACTTGATGAAAAATTACTTGAAAAAACAATTCAAATCGCAAT
This sequence comes from uncultured Methanosarcinales archaeon, assembly GCA_964624275.1. Classification (GTDB taxonomy): domain Archaea; phylum Nanobdellota; class Nanobdellia; order Woesearchaeales; family DATGWN01; genus CAZUXP01. The sequence continues at coordinate 37,859 of CAZUXP010000009.1, read as the reverse complement.
TAGAATGCTAGATAATGTTATTGATATAAATTATTATCCAATTCCAGAAGCAAAAAATTCGAATTTAAAACATCGACCAATTGGGTTGGGTATAATGGGATTGCAAGATATATTTTTTAAACTAAATTTGCCATTTGATTCGCAAGCTGCATTGCAAATGTCTGACTCGCTTATGGAAACAATTTCATATTATGCAATTTTAGGTTCGTCAAGAATTGCAAAAGAGAAAGGTCAATATGAATCTTATAAAGGTTCGAAATGGGATAGGGATATTTTTCCAATTGATAGTTTTAAACTTTTAGAAGAAGAACGAGGTATGAAAATACCTATTTCTGATGAAGAACGCCTTGATTGGAGCGAAGTTCGTGCTCATGTCAAACAGTATGGGATGCGAAATTCAAATGTAATGGCTATTGCTCCAACTGCAACCATATCGACAATTTCTGGTTGTTTTCCGTGCATTGAACCAATTTACAAAAATATTTATGTGAAATCGAATATGAGTGGTGAGTTTACAATTGTCAATCCTTATTTAATTGAAGATTTGAAAAGAGAGAAAATTTGGAATGAGGATATGCTTGAAAAACTTAAGTATTATGATGGTGATGTTTCACTTATAGCTGAGATTCCTGATGAAATAAAACTTAAATATAAAGAAGCATTTGACGTATCAACTGAAATTTCGATTAAACACAATGCGCTGAGACAAAAATGGATTGATCAAAGTCAATCATTTAACTTGTTTATCAAAGGGACTTCGGGTTCAAAAATAAGTGAGGCATATATTACTGCATGGAAAATGGGTTTAAAGACGACGTATTATTTGCGTTCTTTAGGTGCAACACAGATTGAAAAATCAACGCTTGGAACAAAATATGGTTTTACGCAAAAACGAGAATATCAAGCAGAACAAAAATCAGAACCTTCTCAGCCAAATCCACCAAAAGCGTGTTTGATTGAAGATCCTGATTGCGAAGCGTGTCAATGAAAAAATAAGTTAAACTTATACAAAATAGAAGGTGTGAAGAATGGGAATTATAAATTTAGATGGATCAACAGATCCAAACAAAATTTTGCCAATGACATATAAATGGGCAAGACAGCATTACAAAGATGGTGTTGCAAACAATTGGACTCCTGAAGAAATTGGAATGCAAAAAGATGTCGAACAGTGGAAGTCTGAAACTGTTGTACCTGATTCAATGAGACGATTAATATTATGGAATTTAGGATTTTTTTCAACAGCAGAAAGTTTAACAGCAAATAATATTGTATTAGCAGTATATAAAAATGTTTCAAATCCGGAGTGTCGGCAATATATGTTGCGTCAAGCATTTGAAGAGGCAATACATACTGATACATTTATTTATTGTTGCGATACTTTGGGTTTAGATCCAGATGAAATTTATAACATGTATAATACAATTCCTTCTATTAAAGAAAAAGATGATTTTGTCGTTGAGTTAACAAAGAGTGTGTTGGATCCAAATTTTAAAGCGGATTCTTCAAAGAATATTCAACGATTTGTTCATGATTTAATTGGATATTACGTCATTATGGAAGGTATTTTTTTCTATGCGGGCTTTGCAATGATGCTTGCATTAAAAAGACAAAATATTATGGTTGGTGTCGGTGAACAATTCGAATTCATTATGCGTGATGAAAGTATTCATTTAGCATTTGGATGTGATTTAATTAATACTATTAAAAAAGAAAATCCGGAAATTTGGACTCAAGAGTTTCAAGATGAAATTGTTGAATTAATTAAAAAGTCTGTAGTATTAGAATCTACATATGCTAAAGATGCGTGTCCTAAAGGATTACTTGGTATTAATGCAGATCAATTTGTAAAATATGTTGAATTTATTGCTGATAGAAGACTAGAGCGAATTGGGTTACCAAAACAATATAATCAAGAAAATCCTTTTCCGTGGATGAGTCAATCAACTGATTTGAGTAAAGAAAAAAATTTCTTTGAAACTCGTGTAACAGAATATCAATCAGCTGGAAGTTTAGAATGGGATGAGTAGATCCAATTCTTTTTTCTTTTAACTAATATGCCAATTCATCATAACTTTTGAGAATTAATCTGAAGTACTGAATCATTTTCAATAACAGTGAATGAACAATTATTTGCTCGAATAGTGTCTTTATGTAAAAGGTATTTAAGTAAACTCCGAATTACTCCACCATGAACAAATGCTACAATTGTTTTATGAGAATAGTTCTGCTTCACTTCTTCATACCAATTTACAACATTTTCATAAACTTCTTGAAGTGATGTACCATTTTTTGGTTTAAAATCAAATTCAGTCATACCTATTTTTTCGGCAGCTTTTTGTCTCGATCCATATACAAGTCCAGCAAATTCTCCATTTTCAGTTTCATTTAATCGTTCATCTTTAATGAATGATTTTGTATAAAATGGAAGTGCGAGTGTTGCAGTATGTCTTGTTCGAGGCATTGCACTAATAAAAACCACATCAAACTGTATTGTATTAAGTATTGGTTGAAGCGATTTTGCTTGTTGTATTCCAAGTTCACTTAGTGGACTATCAAAGGGTTGATGAATTTCTTTTGCATTATATGTTGTTTGTCCGTGTCTGATAAGAATTAACTTCATGTTGTTTTTATAATTTATTCAGTTTAAAAAAGTGATTGTTAGTATAAATATATCAAAGTTCGGTAGTCGATTTTATAAATATAAAATATTAGTATCCGTCCAATAATGAAATTACCTTTTTTGTATGAACGAAATCAATCTGTATATAACGCACTTCACATTCGAGCATTAAAAGAATAACAATAGTATGAATCCGAACTTGTACGTCTAATTATAAAGTGCCATTATTGAGAGTTTTTAGAAAGCTTGGCACATCATTAGATGATGTTTGATTTCTTCGAAATTTATATGAAAAACAACTTGAAAAAAATCAAAGAAGATTATCAGCTTAAATATGAGTCATCTCCAAGATAGTTCTCCAGAAAATTGTGGTTTTAATGTTTGAATAAATTCATTCATTTCAGTATCAGTAAAATCAGTAGTTTTTCTAACTTGTTCTTCCATTGCAAAATGATTATTGGAGCGTTGTAATATATATTTTGGAGCAAAATTTATGTGTTTACAAATCGCACATAAATCTTCAGCTGTATGCATATATCTTGAAATAGTTGTTCGAAACTCATATTCTATTGAAGAATTTTCTAATATAGTAATTGTTTGAAAAACTTTTTCAACAAGTTTTATTGGAAGACGTGAAACCAAATGATATGTTTGTCTTGGCGCTTTAATATCCATCGCAATATAGTCAACTAAATGTTTGTTGATTAATATTTGAACCATATCAGGATTCGTCCCATTTGTATCTAGTTTTACTTTTAGACCCATATCCTTTACTTTTTGAATAAATTCAGGTAGTGTTTTATGAAGAGTTGGTTCTCCTCCCGTTATACACACTCCTTCAATATCTTTTTTTCGTTTTTCTAAAACATTCAATATTTCTCTTTCAGGAATACTTGGAACTTTTCTTTGCGGAAGAACTAAATCCGCATTATGACAATATCCACAACGCATATTACAACCTTTTGTAAAAATTGTAGTGCATATAAATCCTGGATAATCAACAAGACTTGTTTTTTGTATTCCGTGAAAATTCATTTTATATGACTTCCAAATATTTTGTTATTTTTTCATGTCCAAGCTCAACTGCCATAACTTCCTTTTCATCATCAATAAATATAGCTGCCGGAACGCTTGAAACGTGATGTTTTTTTGCAATTTCAAATCCTAATTCAGTTGTTGCATCAATAATTTCAAACATGAATTTCTTTTCTTCAAGTTGTTTTTTTACGTATGTACAATTTGGGCATGTCGGAGTTGTGATAAGCAAACATTTTGTTGGTTTTTTTTGCCAGTTTCGTAATGATTCTCCGTATTCTAATTCTTGTTTTTGCACAACGAATTCTCGTCGATCGTCAAATTCAGCTTTTTTTCCTCCATTCCAATTATCAACTGGTCGAAAATATCCGACTACTCTGCTATATACGTCACATCTTTGGGGTTGTTTTATTTCATTCATTCTTTTACCTCTCCTTGTTTTATCTCACTTATACACTTTGGACAAATGTGATGTTCTCCTGCGATATATCCGTGAATTGGACAAACACTAAATGTCGGCGTTATTGTATAATATGGAAGCTTGTAATTGTATGCAATTTTTTTTACGAGTTTTTTACAAACCTGTACATCACTAATTTGCTCTCCAATAAATCCGTGAAATACTGTTCCGCCAGTATATTTTGATTGAAGTTCTGCTTGTAAATCAAGAGCTTCAAAAATATCATCGGTATGTCCAACAGGTAATTGAGAAGAATTTGTATAATACGGATCACTTGTACCTTGAGTGATAATATTTGTATATCGTTCTTTATCCATTTTTGCAAACCGATACGCAGTACCTTCAGCAGGTGTTGCTTCTAAATTATAGATGTTTTTTGATTTTTCTTGATAATATTGAATTCTTTCTCGCATAAAATCTAAAACTTTAAGCGCAAAATCTCTTCCTTTCTGCGTTGTAATTGTAGTATCTTTATCAAAGAAATTAAGGAGCGTTTCATTCATTCCATTTAATCCAATAGTTGAAAAGTGATTTTTAAAGCTACCTAAATATCTTTTTGTATAAGGAAATAATCCTTTTTCTAAAAATGATTCGACAATTTGTCGTTTAATTTCAAGTGAATTAAACGCATCATCCATTAAATCTTGTAATTGTGTGAAAAATTCTGTTTCATTTTTGGATGTATATCCAATTCGAGGCAAGTTAATTGTTACAACTCCAATTGATCCTGTTGATTCTCCTGAACCAAAAAGGCCTCCCGATTTATTTCGTAGCTCGCGCAAATCCATTTGTAATCGACAACACATACTCCGAACATCAGTAGGTTTTAAATCACTATTAATAAAGTTTTGAAAATACGGAGTTCCATATTTTGCAGTCATAGCAAAAAGTAATTCTGCGTTTTCATTATCCCAATTAAATGTTTTTGTGATATTATAGGTTGGAATTGGAAATGTAAAAATTCTCCCTTTTTGATCTCCAGCAATCATTACTTCTAAAAACGCTTTGTTAATTATATCCATTTCTGCTTGATAATCTGCATATGTTTGATTTTTGTATTCACCACTAATGATAATTTTCTCATCAACCATATCTTCAGGAACAGTCCAATCAAGCGTAATATTTGTAAATGGCGTTTGTCCTCCCCATCGAGATGAAACATTTAAATTGAACACAAATTGTTGAATCAGTTGTTTAACCTGCTCATAGTCTAAATTATCTTCACGAATAAATGGTGCAAGATATGTATCAAATGAACTAAACGCCATGGCGCCTGCCCATTCATTTTGTAACGTTCCTAAAAAATTTATCATTTGGCCTAACGCGGTTCCTAAATGTTTAGGCGCACCGGATTCAACTTTACCACTCACGCCATTAAATCCTTCAAGTAAAAGTTGTTTTAATGACCAGCCAGCACAATATCCTGCAATACCCATTGACAAATCATGTATATGAAAATCACCATTCATATGTCTGTTTGCTATTTGTTTTGGATATAACGACAATGTGTAATTTGCAATAACACTTCCGGCTGCATGCAATAATAAGCCAGAAAATGAGTATTTTACGTTGCTATTTTCTTTTACTCTCCAGTCATTCTGTGTCAGATAATTATCAACCAATTGAACAAATTCTTCTTTCATTTTATGTACCTTTTTTGTTTAGACACAACATATTGTGTTTTGATTGATATGTTGATACAATATACATACTTTTGGTTATTTAAATACCTTTTTGGTTTTATTTTACAAAATGTGAAGACTACTAAGCAACATGCACGACAATCAGTTTCTATATTATTGCACAAGATAAATAGAAATACCGTCTTCATCTAAAAATAACGTAATTGGATAAAATACGCACGCAAATTTCACTCAAGAGTCCCGCTATGAGCAATTACTAAAATTCAGTTGCAGACAATCGTTGAAAAGTTACGTCTTCCAACGGGTTGAATAATCATATTGTTCAACAATCACTGAATTTTATGACTTATTGCAAGGTGCGTATTTTCTCTAAAATTATTTTTTGGATGAAGCCAGAAATACCAAATACTATTTAAGTAAGTAAATCATTTCATATACAATGATACTCACAGAAAAAGTTGTACAGCAAGTCTGGGAAAAAGGTATTGTTGTAAAAAACAATAGTCCAGTTTTTTGGCGAAAAGATCGTTGTGGTGCTTGGATGAAACGTTCAGAATATGGTAATCGAGCATCGTCATATGGTTGGGAAATTGATTACATTACTGTTGATCAAATGCCAGGAGTTGATAATTTTCAACCATTGCAGTGGAAAAACCAAGTTAATAAAGCTGATAATTCAATAGTTTGTCAAGTGACTTCGCAAGGAATTTATAACACTGATAAAATAACAGAATACGACGAATAAGGACTATTTTAACTAAATTTTGAGTAACTTTATAAAAAAAACAAGAAATAGAGTAAATATGGCATCGCATAAAGAAAAGGAATTAAAAAAGCTACAAAAAAAAACGCAAGTTCAAAAATCAAAAGTACGACCTAAATCCTCATCATCTTGGCCAACAATAATTGGTGTGAGTGTAATTGTTGTTATTATAACAATTTTTTTTATTTCACAAATGGAGTCGCCAGTTTCAACTCAAGGTCTTGAACCACTATCTCTTACACAACCAAGTTCATATGATAATACTCGAGGAAATGGTTCTATTTTTTTTATTAAATATAGTGATTTTCAATGTCCAGCATGTGCTGCGTATTCTCCGTTATTAAAGCAAATGATGGATGACTATGGCGAACACATCACATTTGCGTATCGTCATTTTCCGCTTACACAATTACATGCAAATGCAGTAGAAGCAGCTCGTGCATCAGAAGCAGCAGCAAGACAAGATGCATTTTGGCAGTATCATGATGTGTTGTTTGAAAAACAAACTGAATGGGAAAATTTGGGAAATCCTGAGCCTTTTTTTATTCAGTATGCGGTTGATCTAGGGCTTGATGAATCCCAATTTATTGCGGATTTAGAATCGCCTGAAGTAATTGCAATTGTACAACACAATTTAAATGATGCGAAAAGTCGAAGTTTAGGTGGAACTCCATCATTATTTATAAATGGTCGTCCATTAGTTGATGTTTCAACATATGAAGATTTAGCACGTCAAATTGAACGAGAAATTCGGTAGATTTTTAATTATTTTTTATATCAAAGGTAGTGTTTGAATGTCATCATATAATACTGTTGCCTCGATGTAAATTTAAAAATTGGTGATTCACAAGGAAATTTTCAATTTTCTGTGCATGAAAAACTCTTTTTTTCTATGTATACAACGAATAGTTCATATGATAAAGACTGTCATATATACATTGCAACTATATTATGCGCATAAGATGAAGTCCAAAAACAGCAATATTAAAGCCATACATATTTAAAAATATGTTCGTATGATTTTACGTCGAGTATTATAAATTATTACTGTCGCTGGATTATTGGATGAAATATCTTATAAATAATGTTTGTTTACTCTTAATTTATGTTTGATAAAAGAATTGATAATTATACAAAAGCACTTGTAATTGGAACTGGTGGTGGAAATGACATAGTGAGTACATTGATTCCAGCCCAACATTTACAAAAACAAGGAATTAAAACAGATATTGCAGGAATTCTGAGTCCTGCAGCCACTCATAGATATAATAATAATCTGGAGCAGGTTGTAAATGTAGTTGGTGAAAATGTTACAAGAACAATCCCAAGCCCTAATGAATGCGAAATTTCGTTTGTAGATGCATTATTACCAAATATCCTTCAAAAATCAAACCTTGAGATTGATACAATTTATAATTTTTCAACAAGATTTGGTACTTCGAGATTAGTAGAAAAAGTTAGTGAGTTAATTTCACGAAAAGGTTATGATTTAGTAGTTGCAGTTGACGTAGGAGGAGATATACTAGCAAGAGGGACTGATGATAAACATTTATTATCACCTTTAATGGATTTTACATCTTTGTATTTAATAGGACAAATTTCGACAGATGTTTTATTACTGGAATTTGGATTAGGTACTGATGGCGAATTAAGACCATTAGGAATGAAACAAATACTAAATGATTTAAGGCATGATGATTTAATGTTATATGAATCAAGTATTTCTGCAAAAGATAATGAAGTCGTACTGTTTAGAGAAGTTTTTAATGAAGTTAAGAAAACTCGCGCTGGAAATACTGCTGTTATGACTTTAGAAACACTTGACGCAAAATTTACAGAAGATATAACTACTCAGTATACAATCAGGTCACAGATTAATAAACAAAAATGGCACACACCATTTGAGGTTGTCTTACCTCATCGTTATACAGGAAAAACATATCTCATTGATGGGAAAAAATTAGCCCAGAAAAGAACTCAAACTGCGTTTGCACACGAAAATATATTGCATCAATATGTTAAATTGAAAAACATTTGTCCTAACTGGAAGACTGAGATTGATTTATTTTATCTTTGGAGTGAAGATAACTGGACAAGTTCAAATAGTTCAGGACAGTCGCTTTTTTTATTGACACCTTCAACCAATATTCCGTTAAATCAACGGGAAGATATTATTAAGTATGGACTTCAACATTCAAATTCAGATTTAATTTTGTTATGGGATTTTGATAAAAAACATATTGATAACGATAAATTTTATGTTTCTAAAGCAGGAAAGTTCATCTTATTGTCAAAATCATATATGGATATTATTCCAAAAACTGTAAATCAAATCAAACAATATCAATTATAATACTCATTTTTAAATTCGTGAACCTGTATCAAATTGTTTTAAAGATTGATTTAATTGTGCATGCACTTTAATAAAAGTCGCACGTTTTGAAAATTCTTTTAATGTTCTTGCACCAATATATGTTCCTGTACTTCGAAGTGAGCCTAATATATCTTCTATAAATGGCTGAATATTTCCTTTATGTGGTATAAGTATTTCTCTCCCTTCACTTGCCCGGTAATTTGCTTTTTTTCCAAAATGTTTTTGCATCGCTTTTGATGAACTCATTCCATAATACGCTTTAAATTTTTGGTTATTTTTTTCAATAGTTTCACCACCAGATTCCTCAAATCCAGCAAATAATGATCCGCACATAACAAAGTCTGCTCCGCCACAAAATGCTTTTGCAATATCACAAGGATGGACTATTCCGCCATCTGACATGATTTTCCCATATGTTTTATCTTGTGTATCAATACCATGCGATGCATCTGCACATTCAATAACTGCGCTTAATTGAGGATAACCAACTCCTGTTTTTCGTCGAGTTAAACACGCAGAACCGCTTCCAATACCAACTTTTACAATATCGGCACCATTTAAAATGAGTTCTTCAACTATTTCGCCAGTCACAACATTTCCTGCAATAATGATGTGTTTTGGAACTTTTTGTCGAAGCTTGATGACATTTTGAATAAATCGTTCTAAGTATCCATTTGGGACATCTAAGCAAACAAATGAAAAATATTTCTGAAGACCAAGTGATATAACTTTTTCAAATTTTTCCCAGTCAGCATCTGCAATACCTAAACTATATCCTATATAATCAGGGTTTTTCATAGTTGGCAGTCGTTTTTGTAATTCTTCAATAGAATAAAATTTATGTAAAATGGTAATGAGTTTGTACTCACTTAGTTTTTGCGCAATTTCAAATGTTCCAGTAGTATCCATATTTGATGTAACAATAGGAATACCTTTCCAGATTTTAGGTGAATGATAAAAAGAATATTCTCTTTCAATTAAAACATCTTTTCGAGAAAATAACGTACTTCTTTTTGGTTTAATTAAGACGTCATCAAAATCTAGTTTTGGTTCAGTTTCTATTCTCACAAAATGAAGAGAAAACACTTCTTTTATATAAATTTACCTTTATTTTTGACTTTGTCTTAAGTCGCAATAATTACTAAAATGTACGGCTACTTCACTTTCATAATTACTATTTAGATTTTAAATTGTTATTTTTGCAATAGATAATATCCAATCAAAAAGATAAATCCGAGAATAGTTGGAATAAGAAGGCCGAGAAAAAATGCTGCGCCAGTAAAAAAAAAGAGTGTGAGTATATATGAACTTTCTTGAAATGCAATTGTTTTTGTTTTGAAAAAAGCATAATAGATTCCAATCGCAATCGTGCTGGAAAATAGCCAGCCAAAAAAATTCATAAGAGGAACACCATAATAAATTCCACTATTTTGCCAAATCCAAGTATTTTGTGCAACCATAACAGGATCAAGTATTACGTCTATATATACAACAAAAAATATCGCAAGAAGTATTTTTTTTAAACGTGTTTTACAAATGCAATCGGCTAATCGTATTGCACCTAAAACAAGAGGTGTAAATGCAAAAAAAACAGCAATTGGTGTTATTGAAAATAATTTATATCCTAGTGATTCAGAATATGTGAAATGCGAGTACGGAAAACCCGTTACAATTCCAATTGTTTCAATACACATTGCAAATACTGAAATTAGAAGTATCGTAAGAATAGCTTTTGTATGTGAAAGTTTTGTGATTAATACATAATATGACGGAAGTGCCAAAAGAATTACTGCAAGAACCGATATGAACGGGTATTGGTATTCCTGAAAATGTATAGGAAAAAAACTTGTGAAAAATAAAATAATACCAATAACATATAGTTTCATATAACAATTGAATTATTTCTTATTTAAATTATTTTCTTCATCATCAACGGTTATATCTTCAGATGAAACTTGTGGTTTATCTAAAATCCATTTTGGAAATGGATCCTCGTAAGTTTTCCAAATATTTTTTCCTTGTGCGATTTCTTCATCTGTTAATAAACACGCATTTAATTTTCGTATCATTTCATCTTTTTGTAAATTCTGTCCAATAAATACAAGCTCTTGACGTCTATCACCAAATTGAGTATCCCAGATTTTGTTGAGCATTTCAGTAAATTTTGGTGTGGTAGGTCGAAGTTTTTTATCAACAGCTGCCCACCAGTATCCAGCGGGCGAATATTCTTTTAATTTGCTTGCTTGGGAAAATATACCTGCGATGTCAAGTCTTGTTGCAAGATAGAAATATCCTTTTGCACGAACTAATCCTTGGTGTTTTTCATGAATAAAATCCCAAAAACGTTTTGGTGAAAATGGTCTAATTGCTTTGTATGCAAAACTTGAAATACCATATTCTTCAGTCTCAGGTGTGTGTTTTATTCCACTTCCTTGTAATTCTTTAGCCCAACTTGGTGATTGAGACGCTTTCTCAAAATCAAATAAATTAGTATGGAGTATTTCTGTTAAATCAATTTTTCCTTTAATTGTGTGAATAATTTTTGCATCCATATTTAATGCTCGTAAAATTCCATGTATTTTTTTTATATTCTCGTCATTTACTAAATCTGTTTTATTGAGAATGATAACATTTGCAAATTCAATTTGATCAATTAATAAATCAATAATTGTTCGTTCGTCTTGTTCATCAATTTCTTGTTTTCTATTTTTTAAGGTATCTGTGGATTCATATTCATCTAAAAAAGAATACGCATCAATGACAGTTACCATCGTGTCAAGTTTTGTGATATCTTGTAATGGGTTTCCATCCTCCAAATTAAATGTAAATGTTGCTGCGACTGGAAGCGGTTCAGAAATTCCTGATGATTCAATAACCAAGTAATCATATTTATCTGCTTTTGCAAGTTTGGCGACTTCTTTTAATAAATCTTCGCGTAAAGTACAGCAAATACATCCATTTTGCATTTGTACAAGTTTTTCGTCAGTTCGTGAAAGTTGTGCGTCTCCTTTTTCTACAATTTGTCCGTCAATATTTATTTCAGACATATCATTTACAATGACTGCAACTTTAAGCCCTTGTCTGTTTTTTAAAATGTGATTGAGCACTGTCGTCTTACCAGAACCTAAGAATCCGGATAGAACTGTTACGGGGAGTTGTTTTGTCATAGAGTTAGAAATTATTATTAATTTTTAAATGTTTTGTTAATAATCTGTTTTATTCAAAAAATCTTTTAAATTTTGCGCCTTGAATGATACCATTTGTATAATAACCATTTTGAGTTTCAATTTTTTTCGCAACATAGATATTTTTTCTCTGTTTAACCCGGTTTTTGAGTTCGTCTGTTGCATTCTGTACAATAACGGACGGATAATTTGCAAGCATGGGTTGTAAATCATTACCAGAATCCCCGCAATATAAAATATTTTTTTTTGTAACATGAAGATATTTTCGTAAAAATTCTAATGCTCCTAATTTTGTTGCACGAGTTGGCATAATATCTATAAATCCAAGTTCACCTTTTTGACTATCAACAATATGTGCAGAAATATTTTTAAGTTTTTTTTTAACAAGTGTTACTGCTTTTTTCATGTCTTTTGCATCTACAAAATAACTTGTTTTAAATTCGTTTTGATTTACAGGTGATTGTGGTCGAACATATGAACAGTTTTGTAATTTGTTGGTAATCGTTTGAATAGTTGTTTCATCCCATTCTTTTGCTAAATATGATTGATATGGTTGAAATAGAACTGGGTTCTTATTTTTAAATTCATATATTTTTGTTCCAACTGAACAAATTGCGTATTTTGGTATTGGTATTGGATATGTACGAAGTGCATGTTGCACCATTTGAATTCTTCTTCCAGTAACAAAAATTAAGCTAACTGAATTTTTACGTAATAACGATGAGAATTTTGTGTATGCTTTTGGATCTTTTTTTTTTGTTCCGTTTTGGATTAAAGTTCCGTCTAAATCAGTTGCAATAAATTTCATAAAAACACCTTTTTTTGTTTTTCTGCTAAAATTTGTGCTGCTGCTGACCATGCTTGATGATATATTCCTTTTGGAAGAAAAGTTTGTGCATTAAACCATTCGTTATATGAATATGAATCAGTAGCATTGAGTTTTTGTAAAGAGTATAGTGTATTTGTATATGTTTGTTCTTGCATTTGTCTTTTTGCAAGAACATAAAAACCATTTAAAAGTGGCCAAATACCCCCATTGTGATATTCGTATGGTTTATTTTTAAATTCAAATCCAACATTTGTTTGTAATTGCATAAATTCAATATCTGTTGGTTTAATAACGGGTGCAAACGCAGGAATAAGTGATTTTATTTCAAATTTTTTTGCATCCAAAATGATTTTTTTACGTATATGTTTTGGAAACACATCAAGTAATACTGACAGACAATATGCGAATCCATCAAACCGCGTTTGAATACTTCCGGGATAAAAAGATGTTAGTAACTTATCTTTTATCGGAATTGCATTATTGTATATGTATGGTGATTGTGTATCAGGGAAAAATGTGTGGCGAATTGTTTTTTTCACATCTCGAATTTTTTGTAAATCAGAAAATAACCCTATCTTATTGAGGGATTTAAGTGCTTGATAATATAGTAATTGATCATATAAAATATAACCGTGTTGAACATATTCGTCAGCCCAATCTCCTCCCATTGGAACATAGAGTAAATGTTTACCATTAAATTCCCACGAAAATAAGACTTGTAAAATTTTATTAATTTGCAAAATTTCTTTTTTTGGAATTTTTTGTTTTGTTTTTATATAGTATGTTGCATATGTAATTAAAAACCATAAATTTGCATCAACTCGCCCAGCATTTCCTCCATAGCTTACAGAATTTTCACCTACATTACTTGGTAAAAAACCAGTTTTATGTTGGTGTTTAAGTATTGTTTTTAAAGAATTTTTTGTTGCATTCAGTAATTTTGTATTAGTTGTTTGCAGTGCTGCAAGACCGCAGATACTTGAATCTCGCGTCCAAATTCTTCTATAATTATTGTGATTAGTATTTGATGCTAAAAATCCTTTTTTTATCACACATCGTTCCAATAATCCTGTAGGATTCATAGTAATTTTTTATTTTTTTGTCTTTTTAAGTGTATTGATTTATCTAAATCCAAAATCGTAAGATTTATATGTAGTACTATCTCAAATAATGATATGTCAAATAATTTTAAACTCGCAAAAGAAGAATTTTTTTTATTTTTGGTTAGCATTTTTATTATTTTAGTTTTAATAACAATTACGTGGTCAACTACAAATACTAATCTGGCATTGATTATACTTGGTTTTTCACCATTAATACTCTACGTGATGTTAAACATATTCCATCTTGAATATTCTCATCAAAGACATGTTGTATTATTTTTATCGCCAATAGCAATTGTTGGATTATTTTTCTTATTTCATGAATTGGGATTATTTAATGCATCTATGGATATTATTTCAGTATCAATATTGAATTTATTTTTTAGTTATCTTTTTAGTATATTTTTTCATATTACAACAGTTCACGAAAAAGTTGAACCTCAACAACCCCATACACCAACTCCTAATCATATGGTTCATCATCATATTGAAAAAGGTGAATTAGAAAAACCCACAAGGTGAGTTTCTAATTCTAGAATTTATAGTCTGTTGATTGTTTTTTAGAAGATTGTGTCTGAGTTTGTTGTAAATCAATATATTCATCTTCTTGTGAATAAACATGATTGAGTTTTTGTGAAAGTTCGTTTATATCAATACCTGCAAAGAGCTTTTGTAAATATTCATCTGATTGAATTTTTTCTATAAGTTCTTGGGGTTTTTGCAACAACATATCTTTTATATCTTCATGCTCTTCAATAAATTCTGCAACTCGTTTTTTTTGTTCAGGACTTGGTTTTATATCTTGATTAGCAGATTCTTTTCTTTCTTCTGTTTGCGAAGTCAGAGTAGAAGTTTTTTGTGTAAAATCGCTTTGCGTATCTTTTGATTTGAAAATATCGCTTAATTCATTTGTTTTTTGATCAAAATCGTTTTTTATATTTTGATTTTCTAATTCATTTTCTGAATTTTGTTTTGATATTTGGTCAAATTGATTTTGAACATCGGAATTTTGCTGTTTTTGCATTTCAAATGGTTTTAGTACATCATCTTGCGAAGATTCAGCGTGAACTTGCATTTGGTTTTGATTTTTTTGCATGTATTTAAAAATTTCATCTGCAACAATATCTTGAATTTCATCTTGTGTTACAAAATTAATTGGTCGCCATAAATCGATATATTTTTGTAAAACTTTGACATCTTCTTGTTTTGCAAGTTGTTGAATTTCTCGAATCATCTTTGAAAAATCATTTTTTAAAACTGATATACTTCTTTTTAATTCATCCATTTCGCCAAAAAAGTTTGAAATATCTTGACTTGTTTTTTTTGAATCTTTTAGCCTGTTTTCATTTTCAAGTTCAACTTTTTTCCGTAAATTAGAAAGAGATTCTTCAGTCATTCGAACTCTTCGATTTAAGTCTGAGATTTGTCTTGTATCTTGAGGTGGTGTAATGTGAGATTTAGAATAGGATTTGAACTGTGGTTTTTGATCGCTTGGTGGAGGCGGTGGAGGTGGTTGATTCATATATTTATGTAATATTGAGCATTTAAAAATGTTTAGAAATTATGGGCTCTGTCTCAAGTCTTAATAATTAATGAAAATCATGGCTGACTTTATTGCAGAAAGCGTATTTTGTCTTAAATGGTTTTTGAATAATGTCAAAATTAGGGAAATTTTTCAATTTCGCTGACATTCTCATAAAAAGTCTCACAATATTTATAAATAAACAGATGTATTTTTTTGTAGGGGTTAAAAAGAGGCATGGCATCACATTCACCGTATGAAGTTATTCGAGAAGGAGAAGAAATAATTCTTCATGTAAATTATACGCAAACATCTTTGTCTCCAACTATTGAGGATGATGCCAGATCAATGGCAAAAGTTATTTCTTATTTACAAGAAACGCGCATTGTAACAAAAATAGTTATTAGTCAAAGTCGTGATTATGAATATGATTATGAACAAACTCAACAACTTGTTGAATTAACAAGTGCAATTACCAAAATAACCTCACATAAGTTACTATTTCCTGAATCACAAAGTTCTGGATTAAACGTATTAACTGTTAAAACATTAAATTCACAATATGTAAAACTTCAAAACATAATAGTGCAAGATTTAAAAGGAGATCCATTTGGCGCATATGTTTCATTTAAACGATTATATCGTCATACGCAAGTAAAATTAAAAGATGTGTATGATGAACAACTGCAAAAGGCACTTGAAGAGTTTTTACAAATTTTACAGTTTATTTTACAAACACTTGAACAAACAAAACTAATACGACTTGCACAACAATATCTTCCAGGTTATGATACAAATAATCGAGATTTATATCGTCAATTTCTCACGCCAACAATCCGACCTGATTTTATGCTTACCCGATTAATGGCATCATATCCAAAAAATGCAAAAGAAATAGATTCATTTATTATTGGCGATACTGAAGTTACAATTTTTGAAGTTGAGGATAATATTCAGTATGTATATCACATTATGCCTCCTGAATTTCGGCTGAGTGATGAACTGTATTCGTTACTAGATGAGGCACGAAATATTTTAGCTGAACATAAACCGCAACGAGAAGAATTTACTGATCCTGAACGAATACGAGAAGTTTTTTCTAATGTCGGTTTTGATTTATTACAAGAACTTTCAAAAAAAAAAAATTTAGAGCTACGAAAAAAAGATTTATCGATGCTCACTAAAATTTTAGTGCGTTATACGGTTGGATTTGGTTTAATTGAAGTATTACTTGAAGACGAAGAAATGCAAGATATTTCGGTAAATAGCCCACAAGGTAATACGCCAATATATATTGTACATGGAAAATATGATGAGTGTGTGACAAATATTTTACCAACAAAAGGAGAAGCTGAAAGTTGGGCAACAAAGCTACGTCTTATTTCAGGGAGAAGTTTAGATGAAGCTGATCCAATTTTAGACACTGAGTTAGAATTTCAAACATCAAGTGTAAGGGTTTCGGCAATCACATATCCTCTTGACCCATCAGGTCTTGCATTTTCTTTTCGTCGTCATCGAAATAAACCTTGGACGTTACCACTTTTTGTTCAGAATAAAATGATTAATCCACTTGGTGCAGGTCTTATAAGTTTTTTAATTGATGGTTCTCGTGCAATGCTTATTGCTGGTACAAGAAGTAGTGGTAAATCATCGTTTTTGTCTTCAATTATGGTTGAAATTATGCGTCGGTATAGAATGATAACAATAGAAGACACTCTTGAGCTCCCCACTTTACAACTTCGAAAATTAGGATTTAATATTCAACCAATGAAAGTTGCATCAGCACTTGGTGCAAAATCAAATGAAATGGATGCAAGCGATGGTATTCGAGCAACACTTCGATTAGGCGATTCTGCATTATTTGTCGGAGAGGTGAGAAGTAAAGAAGCAAAAGCACTCTATGAAGCTATGCGAGTTGGAGCCGCTGCAAATGTTGTTGCGGGTACTATTCATGGTGACTCGCCTTATGGTATTTTTGATCGTGTTGTAAATGATATTGGCGTTCCAAAAACATCTTTTAAAGCAACCGATATTATAATCATTGCAAATCCTATTCGTTCAGCAGATGGTTTACATAAATTTCGAAGAGTTCTCTCAATCACTGAAGTTCGTAAAGATTGGACTGATGATCCACTAACAGAAAATGGTTTTGTTGAATTGATGAAATATAATCCACAAACTGATGAATTAGAACCAACTGATGCATTAATTGGTGGTGATTCGGATGTTTTAAAAGAAATTGCAGGAAAAATCAAAGAATTTGCTGGTGATTGGGACGCAGTTTGGAATAATATACTATTGCGAGCTCGTTGTAAAGAAGAACTTGTAAATCAATCAAATCAAATGAACATGCCAACTTTATTAGAAGCACCTTTTGTTATAAAATGTAATGATGAATACCACCACTTATTTGAAAAACTTCGAGATTTTAAAAAAAGTACATCATTAAATGAGTTTAATGAAAAAATTTTTTATGAATGGAAATCGTGGCTTGTTCGTCAAATTCGGTTCATTCAAACAGAACAAGAACAATATCATACGCAAAAAGAGGATTGAATAAAAGTATACTATGGCTCAAAAAAAAGTTGAAAATTTACGAGAAAAGTATGAACGTAAAATTCAGTCTCAATTTCAAGATGTATTATCTAAAGAAGATTTATTTGACGGGGATGGTCCAGTTTCAAGTGAATATTTAGAATTCAAAAGAGAAAATGTGAAACCTCATTTAAATCTTTATGAAAAAGTTTGTCAGTTTTTTGCAAAAAATATGCCGATAAATCCTGATAAAATCGCTGCAAAAAAAATGCAAGAGGATATAGAAACAATTCATCTTCAAGTTACCCCTTCAGGAGTGATGTCTGCAGCAGTTATTATTCCATTAACGTTTATCATGGTAATGACGATGCTTATTTATATTCTATTTAATAACATGATTTTAATTTTTATGTTTGTTGTTTCTGGATTAATTATGATTTTTCCCTTATACCAATTACCTGCGTTTTTAGCACAGAATTGGCGTATGAAAGCAAGTAATCAAATGGTATTAGCTGTTTTTTATATCGTAACATACATGCGTCATACGTCTAATTTAGAACGTGCAATTGATTTTGCATCAAAACATTTAGCTAAGCCACTTTCTCTTGATTTTAAAAAAATAATTTGGAATGTTGAAACAGAAAAATTTGATGATATTTTTGAATCTGTTGAAGACTATTTACAAAATTGGAAAAGCTATAACGATGAATTTGTTGAAAGTATGCATGTCGTAATTGGTTCGTTGTATGAATCAAATGAAGATAAACGTCAAGAACTTCTTGATAAATCACTCGATTTAATTTTAGAAGAAACATATGATAAGATGCTTCACTATGCACATAATCTCCAATCTCCCATTACTGCACTTCACATGCTTGGTATTGTATTACCTATTTTAGGATTAATCATTCTTCCGTTAATGGTTAATTTTTTGGGGGGTGTTGAATGGTACTATATTGCTGTTGTGTATAATGTATTTTTACCAATAGGTATTTATTTTATGGGTAAACGTATTTTAAGTACGCGTCCATCTGGATACGGTGGTGCTGAAGTTGATGAAGACAATCCTTTAGTAAAAAAATTAAGTACACCTTCAATAACTTTTTTTGGAAAAGAATACATCATTTCACCCCTTCCAATTCTTATTACATTCATTTCAATTGGTCTTTTTCTTACACTTTTGCCACTTATTTTAAATACGGTTGGTGTAAACGATGTTGGTATTTTTGGCTCAGAAGAAACTGGTCAACCACCATGTGGTCATTCTGTTTGTTTACTCGGATATTATAATTCAACTGAAACAGGCCAGCGTCACCTTGAAAAAGGACCATACGGATTAGGTGCAACATTATTATCACTATTTCTTCCATTTAGTATTGCGATGGCTTTGGCGCTTTATTTTGCTTTAAAATCAAATAAATTAATGAAAATGCGAAACGATACTGAAAAGTTAGAAAATGAATTTACGGGTGCACTCTTTCAATTGGGAAATCGATTAGGAGATGGAATTCCTCCAGAGCTTGCATTTGAAAAAGTTGCAGAAAATATGCCAAATTCGCGAAGTGGGAAATTTTTTCGAATCGTTTCAACAAATATTCAAAAAATGGGTATGAGCGTTCATGATGCAATTTTTCACCCACAAGTTGGTGCATTAGTATATTATCCATCAAATTTAATTGAAAGTTCTATGAGAATTTTGACACAGAGTTCACAAAAAGGTCCTTTGGTTGCATCAAATGCAATTTCAAACGTTGCAAGATATATTCGTGAAATGGGTAGAGTTAATGAACGACTGCAAGATTTAATGGCAGAAGTTATTTCGTCAATGCGTTCTCAAATTAATTTTTTAACACCGATTATTGCGGGTATCGTACTTGGAATAACTTCTATGATTTCTACAATTTTATTGCAATTACGTTTAACTTTGGGTGATGCAGTAGAAACGGGTGATGATGCTCCAGTTGGCGGTGGAGTAACCGCAATATTGCAAATGTTCGGTGATGGGATACCTGCATTTTATTTTTCTGTCATTGTTGGAATTTATGTCATTCAAGTTATATATATACTTTCGATTTTAGTAAATGGAATCCAAAAAGGTGTTGATCAAATTAATGAGCGCCATCTTATAGGGAAAAATATGTTAAAAGGTGTAGGTTTATATATTATCATTTCGCTTATTATTCTAATTGTATTTAATACTTTGGCTTCTTCAATTATGATTACAGTAACATAGCCGTAAAAAAAAAGAAAGTTTATATGTAATGAGAAAAAAATAATACTATTATGAGAATAAAAAAAGCGTATGCAGTACTTGAAAAATCAATCGTACTTTGTTATAATGATGATTTTGCGCGAAATCTTTGTAGTAATTCTTGTTACGGTGTCATAAAACAAAAAGGACAAGTTCATTTAAGTTATGTTGAAGCATTATATTTAGTTGAAAATGAAAAATTAGTTGTTTTTGATTTACGTAGACAAGAATATTCTTTTGAACGTTTATTTAAACGACTTCAAAAACTAGATACGCAATTACAAATTCGGTATGCAGTTTTTGCAGATTTACGTAAACGTGGTTATATTGTCAAAACTGCGTTAAAATTTGGAAGCGATTTTCGCGTTTATGATAAGGGTAAAAAACCAGGTGAAGAACACGCAAAATGGGTTGTATATCCTATTCACGAAACGCAAAAAATTACGTGGAATGATTTTACATCCAAAAATCGTGTAGCTCATTCAACAAAAAAGCACGTGCTCTTAGCCGTTGTAGATGATGAATTAGATGTATCATATTTTGATGTGAATTGGGTAAGGCCTTAATACATCATTAAATGCTCTTGAAGTTTGAGATTCTTTTGAAGTTCTTGTTCAATACCCCTAATAAGATGTGTTTCATGCGGGAAATATTTTGCACAATAAATCAAATTTGCAAATATAATTTGTGTGTTTAAATGAATAAGTCTAAAATTTCGAACCGCTTCTCGTTCATTTGTTTGAAGTAATTCTTTGTAAACTTTTGCATATTCTAAATTGCGCGAAGTAATATATTTTGACGTATTATGATTAAGTATTACTGCTTTTGCTTTTGTTTGTTCTTGTTGTAATTGTTGGTATGTTTCTAAAAATGGAACTCGCACCGAACTATGTGCACTATGAATTATTTCTAATGCTCTTTCTGGAGTCATTTGGCGCTTTATTATTTTTTGGCGAATAAGTGAACTCATTTTTGAATCTGAGTGCATTTGTTCATACTGTTCTGCAAACTGGTATGCTTTTTCTAAGTCGCTTTGTTGAGAATTTGCATTTAGGTTTGGAACATTTGAGGCAAAAACAAGCGCTGCTAAAATAATTTTTGCGTGTTTGTATGTTTTTTTAAATGGATTTTTGAACTTCATAGACAACTTATGTACATTAGTCTTTATAAAACTTTTTTGAATGGACAGTGTTTGAACTTCATTTTAAGCGATGACATTTAAATACTGCCTTTGAACGAAGCCTTGAATTTATACATTAAATCGCAATAATTATAAACTCGAATTATTGTTTGTATTGCAGATGGTTTCCCAATCCGATATTTTGCGCGTTGTAAAAGAACATGGGCCTATCTTACCTGCACAAATAAGTGAATATATTGGTGCTGATACAATGTTAATTGGTGCATTATTAAGTGATTTACTCAGTTCACAACTTATTCGTATTACAAAACAAAAATGGAGTGGTTCACCTCTTTACTATGTAGATTCACAAATTGAAGATATTCAAAAATTATCTGAGAAATTTAACGATAAAGATCTTAAAGCTTTTGAACTTTTAAAAGAACAAAAGGTATTGCAAGACTCGACTCAAACACCTATTATTCGCACTTGTTTACGTGCTCTGAAGGATTTTGCACTTCCTTTAAAAGTAAAAACGCCTAAAGGTGAAGAACTTTTTTGGAAATGGTATTTAATTTCAAATGAGGATGTTATTACGATATTAAAAACAAAATTTGCATCACAAAACCAACCTGTTGTACAAAAAGAAGAAAAAGTTGAGCCTGTTCAATCTGTCCAAGTTCAAAAATCAGTTGAGGAAAAACTAGTTAAGAAAGTAACAGAAAATCAACCAAAGATAGAGCAAAAAAAACCGAAACAACCTGAGAAACAAAAAATTGTGCATTCAAATATACAAAAGGGTTCATTATTGGCAGTTTCTGATTCAGTATTTTCAAAATATCAAACATATTTTGAGTCTCAAAACATTGAAATTTTACAAGTTGAAGTTCTGAAAAAGGAGCAAGAATTTGATGTAATATTACGTATTCCGACACAAATTGGATTTTTGAAAATGTATGGGAAAATTAAGCAAAAGAAAAAATCATCTGATGCAGACTTATCTCAAGCATATGTAAAAGGTTCATTACAACACCTTGCAACCGTGTATATACATTCAGGTGAATTAACGAAAAAAGCTCAAGAACTTCTTGCAACTGATTTTTCTATGATTTGCGTTTTACACGTTGATCTTTAACATGTAATATCGACTGTTCTCGAATAATTCTTGTTATTTGTCTATTTAGTAATTCTTGTTTGATTTGTTGCCGATATAAAATAATAAAAATCACTAATATACTTATGTATACAATACTATCAATTGGATTTGATAAACCTAAGTATTTAATGAATTGAAGCACATATTGAGAGAATATTGAAATACATATTACGCCAATCCATACTATCCACCACATAATCGCTTGATGTAATGTTAACTTTTCTCTTTGTAATTGCATAAAACTACTTATGATCATTACTAGTCCAGCGATAATAAAAAGTATTTGTATTATTGTCATGGTACGAAAAACCTCCAAATCATTTTGTACACCATTTTAAATCCATTTGCAATATTTTGTCCTTTTGATAATGAATAATCCGTATATATTGCTTTTATTGGAACTTCAACATAAGTGAGTTTTTTTTTGTTTATTTCATGTAATACTTCGCTACAAAATTCATATCTATCAAATTTAATTTCGATGTTTTGCATTGCCTTTTTATTAAATATTTTAAAACCCGATTGTGAATCTTTGACATAAATTCCATATAATATAAATGTGATACTGCTTCCAATTTTATTTATTATTCTTCGAGTAAATGGCATACCTTCTGCATGAATCATTCGTGAGCCAATTACCACATCATATTTTGGTGCTTGTTTGAGTAATGATTTAATTTCACTTGGGTCGTGTTGACCGTCTGCATCAATTGTAACGACGTAATCGGCATTTTGTGTTTTTGCATATTCAATTCCCGTTTTGGTTGCCGCACCTGCTCCGCGATTAATGACATGTCGAACTACAATTGCACCGTTTTTTTGTGCAATAGTTCGGGTATTATCAGTTGAACAATCATCGACAACAATAATGTTTTTGAACCTTTCTTTTTTGATTTTTGTTATAACATTCGCAATAACTGTTGCTTCATTATATGCTGGGATGATAATGTATGTTTTTGCAGTCACAGAGATGTTTAGTTTGTTTGTATTTATATTATTTTGCAAAATTTTATTCAATCACTTTTGTGATTTCTTTTTGAATAAAACAAATTTGAACAAAACAAATGTCACAAGTGAAAAAATACTAATGATACTTGCAATAATAAGTAAATAATATTGAGTGCCAATCAAATTAACAAGATTTTTTACAACAATTGCTTGTAAAAATGACATTGCGATTGTATATATTCCAAATCCGATGAATCGAAGAGAGTGATGCGTTTGAGTTTGAAATGTTACAATTGTGTGCAGTGTGAAATTGTATATGATGTTTGTACCAAGTCCGATTAAATACGCATAAAAATAATTATCTTGACCGAAATAAAATTCTGTTAATAAAAACACAATAGCTAAGTTTAATACGACTCCGCTTCCTCCAACAAATACAAACTGGGTGATGCGTTTATCATCTAAAAAATAAGTCGTTTTTTGGAAAATATTTTTTTGTTGTGAATATGTCCCTTTAACATCTTCGTATCTGATCTTAAGAAGTTCAATTAATGTTTTCGGGTAATCTTTGAGTGTAACTTTTGAATCAGTATTTTCAACCCATTTAACTCCTTTTTCAATTATTGTATACTTATATTTTTTTGCAAGATAGAGAATCTCAAAATCAAACCCCCAACGATGAATGGTTAATTTAGAGAATAGTTTTTTTGCAACAGATGTTTGAAACAATTTAAATCCGCATTGGGTATCTTTAAATGGAAGCCATAATATACTTCGAATAAAAAGCGAACTAAATCTTCCCGCTAAATGTTTATGGAATCGTGTTTGAACATGACTATTTTTTGTTGCACGTGAACCAATGACAATGTCTGCGTGTTTTATGCTGTTTAAAAAAACAGGAATTTCTGATAAATCTGTTGATAAATCGCAATCACAAATTAGTGTATAAGTACTTCTTGCATGATTGACACCTTTTTGGACACTATATCCTTTTCCTTTGTTAGGAGTATTTTGTAAAACAGTTGCATTTTGAATTTTTTGTGCAATTGTGTACGTCTCATCAGTTGATCCATCATCAATGATAATGAGTTCGTAGTTGAGTTTGAGTTTTGTACAATAATTATGTAATTTAAGCATATTTTTTTTGAGAGTTCTTGCTTCATTATATGCAGGTACAATTATTGAAAGCATTGGTTTTTTCATTATGTGCATAATTACTAAAAGAATTTATAAAATGATATGTTTATTCTAAAATTATGCGTGTATATTTGAAAAAAATTCACCCTGTAATTTGGGTTTGCATAATTGGTATTCTTCTTCGACTATACCGATATACTTCGCAAAGTATTTGGTTAGATGAAACAATATCAATTTATATTGCGATGCAATCCTTTTTGGATGTTATAACATTTATGGATCCAACTCCACCCTTATTTTATATTTTACTTCATTTTTGGATGATGATTTCATCAACAGAGTGGTGGTTAAAACTATTACCAGTTATTTTAAGTACATTGACAATATTTTTTACGTATAAAGTTGCAGAAAAATTATATTCTCGAAAAATTGGATTAATTGCATCTCTTTTTATTGTGCTCTCTCCGATACATATTTTTTATGCACAAGAATTACGTGCGTATGCGCTTTTATTTTTTGTTACAACTGCAGTAGTATATTTTTATCTTCAGTTTGATTTATCACGCAAATATCGATTTTGGTATGCATTATTTTTTTTGAGTGTTGTGTACTCGCATTTGTATGGTTTATTCGTGTTATTTGCTATTCAACTTCACCGATTTATACGTAAGAAAAAAGATTTTTTTATGTTATCTTCTTGGATGAAGTATCATGTGATTTTAACAATTTTGACATTACCGTGGTTTTTTCAAATTTATAGATTAGTTCAACACGGAGAGGCGGGGTGGATTGTTCGTCCTTCGTTGAATCGGTTATTTGAAGTGTTCTATTTATCATTTGGTGGTGTGAGTGCATTTAGTATTACAACCATAACAGTTATTGTTTGTGTGGTTTTATTGTTGATGTCAATTTGGCAGAAAAAAATACGGTTTGAATATTATTGGATACTTATTCCGATTTTGCTTCCATTTATTGCATCAGTTATTATGAAACCATTCTTTTTTCCACGATATGCGTTACTCGTAAGTGTCCCATTATTTATTTTAATTGCGTATGGAGTTAATCGTATGCGATTTAAAACAATAATAATTATTATCGTTAGTATATTATTACTATCATCGACATTATTACAAGCTCATAGTGTGACAAAAGATCCTTGGGATCAAGTTGTTGTTGAGCGACCTGTTGGTTTTATTGCCTATTATGAAGCGTTTTCTTATATTTATATTCATGAACGAGATTGTTTTTTTGAATCAACTATTGATGAGGTGTATGTGTGTGCATCAAAACGTGGAATCTATGGTATAATGCAAGATTATCCTCCTCCTTCATTGAATTCAATAGTCTTATCAAAAGATTGGTTAACTGAATCAGATAGACAACTTGCAACCAAATATGTACCAGTCAATGCGACACGTATTCAGTATGATATTAATACTGATGTTTGGATATTTTCGAATTACGCGATGATTCAACCGATTTATGTTGTTTTTTTGGATGAATAGACACAACCAATTTTTCAAGTGATTTTTACATCATCAGGTCAAAACTTTTTTAATAAATATTTGAGTGCGTTGCGGAGGGTTGTCCCTCACAGGGAAGCAGCACTATATATGAAGCCGTACGAAGTTTTGAAGATGTCAAAAATTCAAATTATTACCAATTACATGTTATACAAAACATTTTATTTGAATTTTCTTCCCCTTTGAATATCCATTCGCCTTGTTTATTCATTTGTCAAATAGACGAGCGGTATATCAAAGTGTTTAAAATTACTTATTTTTGTGGTTGTGTCTATGAATAGATATGTTTAAAAAGATTAAAGAGATATTCTGTGGTATGAAATTTTTAGAACGCTTTATTCCACAAGTCATGCATGAAATTTCAACAATGGGTTCACTCCCATTTTTATTCTTCTTTAGTGTTTTATTAATTGTTTTAGAACAATATACTCAGGGGTATGCGTTATTAATAAGTTTGTTTGTGTTGTTTATACTTGTTATTCCGTTTCGTTTGCTATTATTTAGAGAACGTCCTAAAAAAGTTTCGTATGATAATTGGATCTTAAAAATTGATGCCTCTTCATTTCCAAGTATGCATGCTGCGCGTGTAGGTGTATTAGTAGTATTATTTGACTTTTCCATTTTATTTATTTTTTTGGCATTGTTAGTAGGTTTAAGTCGATATTATTTACAAAAACATTATGTTTCTGATTTGGTTGTTGGATATGCGTTTGGGATTTTGATAGGATTAAGTGTGAATACGTTTTTTTAGGGCTACATAGAAACTCTAAATTTTTTATTCCAGTTTTTCAGATTAATATCTTCGAGGTTGAAGACGTAATGTTCAACCTTTTTGGTGGAAAAATGTATCATAATTTGTCTGTAATTTTTGGATTAAATCCTCAAGTTTGAAAATTATTTCAAATAATTGTCAAATGTTATGACTCGATTTTAAGGTAATATACTACTTTTAAGCTATATTTCATATTGTTTTGTTGAAAGTGGTGTAATTGTTACTGTTTTAGTTCTCTCACATAATTATTGGATTAAAGAGAAATATTTATATACAAGTACAAGTACCCTTACTTGTATGGCGAGTGTAAATATAACCATTTCCAAAGATGCGTATGATTTTTTAAAATCAATTAAAGGTTCAAAGAGTTTTTCGCAAACTATTTTGCAATTTAAACAACAAAAAGATTATATGCGTTTTGCTGGCGGACTTAAAAATACTGTTCTTAAGGAAGATTTTCAAAACTATTCTGCATCTGTACGCAAAAGTTTTCAGGAGAGATTTTCATGATAGGCTTAGATACAAACGCACTAATTGATTTTTCTTTTGGTGATAAAAGCGTTACAGAAATTATGGGAAAATTTACACAATTGTGTATTTGTGATCCTGTGTATTTAGAATTTCTCTGTGGAAAAGATGCAAAAAAATGGATTATGCATTTTTCAAGTGAAGTTGATTTTTTTCAAACAAACCCACAAATTCTGGAAAAAACATCTGAAATTTTTCGTGAATTAAGAGAAAAAGGTCTCCAAACAAGCATTTTTGATTGCTGGATTGCTGCATCATATTTAGAAAATGGCGTAACAAAAATATTGACAAAAAATGTAAAACATTTTGAGAATATTTCAGGATTAATTACGATATCGTATTAGGTTTTTATTTTTGTTCTTCTTCTTTTTTTGGAAAAAGTGCTCTATAACCTTTTGAGATTGTTTGATATGCACACATAAGACCAACAACTCCACCGACCATAATTGCCCCAGCACCAGCATCGGTGAGATAGTCTTTTTCCATTGTTTTACTTCCAAAAAATACATCACGAGCGTGAAGCACGTCTTGTTTAAATTCAGGTTGTGTTGTAGATTTATGTGCTGCAAGTTCAAGTTTTAAAGAAAGATATTGCAGACTTTGAATACTGTCATTTGCAGAATATACTTCTTTTGCTTGTTCGATTTGTTGTTGAAGTTGGTTTAAATTTTCACGTGTGATTGGTTCATCTTGCGTTAATAAATAATCAAGTGTATTTTGTGCTAGGTTTGTTTGTTCTGTAACAGTATTTAATTTTGTGTTTGTTGTATCAACAATCCAAATCATACCTTTGTATGTTCCAACTGTCAATGCTCCATAAATTCCAGTTTTAACTGCGTTTTTTATTCGTTCTTTTCGCATAGTAGTAAATAAACTATGAGTTGTATATAAACATTTTGTTTTCAGTCTGTTGATAGAATTATTTATAAATACGAAGATGCTAAATTATAGTTATGGTTTTAGAATTACTTACAAATCCAAAAATTGAGCGTTCCCATAAATCAAAGTTTTTCTTTGTTGGAGCACTTTATACTTTTATTGCGTGTGGTTTAGCAATGTTTTTATTTCCATCGCATGCAAGTGTTGTGAGTGTTTTTTTAATCGTTCTTTCAATTGCGCCATTTATGTATCATATGCTTGAGCGTGAAGAAATAAAAGAGTTGCGCATCCATACAAATACCAAACTTTTTGCTGAGTATTGGAACATAATCTATGTTTTATTATTTTTATTTGCAGGTATGGTTATTGCGTACGCAACGCTTTTTGCAGTATTTCCTGAAAGTATCTTATTCACATATCAATCTGCACAATTTGAAAATAAAGTTGTTCCAGCACTTGGACATTTTGAAGGAATTTTTGTCAATAATTTAATTGTGTTATTAGTATGTATTTTATTTTCATTTTTCTTTGGATTCGGTGCAATTTTTGTTATTGCACTCAATGCTTCCATTGTTGGAACGGGTGTTGGATTAGGAATTATTTCGGCGATTCAAACAGGAAGTGTATTGCAAGGTTTTTTGAGTGTTTTTCAATATGTGCCCCATGGTGTGTTAGAGATTTCAGCATATTTTGTTGCAGGAATTGCGGGGAGTTTTTTATCATTTGGTATTATTCATAAAGAATATTTAAACCATAAGTTTCAAAGTACGATTTCCCATGTTGTGTTATTGTTTTTACTAAGTTTAATACTTTTAATTTTGGGTTCTTTTGTCGAAGTGACAATCTTTCCGTTATTTTTTGCTTAACTTTTATAAATACAACTTTTCATTTTATCTATTATGGGGTTTGGCGATTCAGCAGTACAAATAATTTTTTTTGTTGTTATTGTAATTGTTGTAAGTAGTTTGATTGTCATTGTTTCAAATCAATTAGATGCAAATCAAGAATTGGCTCGAACTCATTCAAATACATTATCTCATTCTCTTATGACTTCAATATCGTTGGTTAATATTGCATATGATCCTAATTCCGAACAATTTGTGGTATATTTGAAAAACACAGGTTTGCAAGATGTTGATGTTAATGCGATTAATCTTTATGTAAATTCGCAATTCATATCTCCTGCACAACAAACGATTGTTTTTGAGGACAGTGACACATTTTCCCAATTATTAGAACCACAAGATGTTGTTCGAATTCAAACGACTTTGTCTAATCAAACGAATACCTTTTTTGTACAAATTGAGTTAGGTACAATTTTTATTCAAGATCGTATTGTGTTAGATTCATTTGCGTTTATTCCACCACCTGTTGTTTGTCCTGATAATTATGTAAAGGTTCGCGGTGGGTTTTATTTTGATGATGGTACGACTGTGTATGATTTTTGTGTGAGTAAATACGAGATGCGTTGTCCTTCTGATTCAAATGGAACGGCGTGTCCTCTAACTGATTTGCCTGTTTCACAATTTTCTCAAAGGCCGTGGGTTAATATAAATCAAGTTCAAGCTTCTGCTCGATGTGAAGCGTTGGGTGAGGGATATTCGTTGATTTCCGACCAGCAATGGATGATGACTGCTGAGCGTATTTTACAAGTGCCTATAAATGATTTGAATGATACTGCGCCAAACGTGCAACTGGCAAATGGGAGGAGTTCTGAAGGTGTGTCGCAATCTGCTGAGTCGGGAGTTGATCCGAATGTTTCAAATTGTAATTTTGGGTTTTCATTAGATGCTTCTCTTAATTCAAATTGTGGGTTACGATCAAGCGAGGGGTATGTATTTACTGGTGGTTCTTGGAATATGTCGTATGATACTAATACGCAGAGTCGTGCGAAGTTACGAGTGCATGTATTGCCTTCTGGTGAGTTGATATGGGATATGGCTGGTAATGTGTATTCGTTAACAAGTAATGTGTTAGTTGATGTTCCTGATTCTCAATTTATTTTTTCGTATTATGACGATGTTTCGATTGATTATACGGGTATTGCTTGGATGAAGCCTTCGATGTTGTTGGGTTCATCAGATGGCTTTGGGGTTTTGTATGTTTCTGAGTCTGGTCAGGTTCCTGGTCCGATTAATATTCGCGGTGGCAATTGGGAGGTGGATCAGACTGCTGGTGTATTTAATT
Source organism: uncultured Methanosarcinales archaeon (assembly GCA_964624275.1). Classification (GTDB taxonomy): domain Archaea; phylum Nanobdellota; class Nanobdellia; order Woesearchaeales; family DATGWN01; genus CAZUXP01. The sequence goes on along the minus strand of CAZUXP010000009.1, from coordinate 7,286 downwards.
CGGTTGTGTTATATTCGCCTAGTACGACTCTTTCCAGTATTGGATTTCGTTGTGTCTTCACTGGTTAATTAAAAACTTTTATAAACACCCGTGATTTTCATAGTACGAAATAGGGGTTTTGATGTATTTACAATAGGTAAATATAGGTAGGTAGATAATATGAATACTAAAGATAATAATAGATTAAACAGAAATAACATTGGTGCATTAGCAACGGCTGGTGCGATGGCAGGATTGGCGAAAAGTGCAGAGGGAGTAGATTTAGTTACATCCCAATCATCACCAGGATATGTATTTGATACAAATTACATGTTGCCGGATAGTACTATTGGGTCAGCAATTACAACAGAATTCGGGATTACAAATGCTACGACTAGTCCATTTGATCCAAAATTAGATGGTATTTCTAAAGAAGTCTACTCAGAGTTTGAACCAACTTATACTTCTCCTGATTCAAGCAATTGGAACATATCTGTTACTGGGAATAATCCGAATTTTTGGTCTTTGACTGCAGAAAATACGCAAGGTGGAATACTAGGTAATGAAAGTGCAATTATTTCGCCATTTACTATTGTAACATATCATAAAACAACGAATCCAACGTCATTAGAAAATTTAATGCAAAGCGTTGAAGTTCAAGGAACTTTTGGTGGAGAATCAGATTCGGATTACATTACTGCGCCAATTCCGGAAGCCGGAATCACAGGTTTAGTGTTTGGTTTGGCTGCAGCAGGTTTAGCTGCAAAACGATATGGTTCAAAAGTAGTCGACAAAGTAAAGAGTGTTTACAAATAAACACTATATAAAAAAGGGGGATTTATTTTAAAATGAAAAAAACAGTTTTATTTGTAATGATGTTTTTTGCATCGTTGTTTGTTGTTTCTGCGGCACCAACAGAAATTAATCAATGTCAGGTTATTAATACGCCGGGTTCATATATTTTGAATCAGTCAGTGGTTGTCAACTCCACTACGTGGCCTAATTTTTGTTTTTATATAGATACAAGCGATGTAATATTAAATTTAAATAATAATCTATTGCTAACTGATGACACGATGTATCCTATAGCAATATTAGGTACAAATGTAAATAATCTTCATACAAATATTACACTTTTAAATTCAAATATTAGTAGTTTTAGTTCAAATAGCTTGAGTGCAATATTCGTAAAATACGCTAGTAATATAGTGATAGATAATTTTTCATTCAATAATTTTTCATCTGAAGGTGTTACATTAGTTAATGCTAAAAATGTAACTTTGTTAAATGGAATTTTTACTAACATGTCAAGAGGTCTTAGTTTATCAAGCGCAATTAATACAAGTTTACAAAATATAATAATTAATGTGAGTTCCAGATCTATAGATGATCAAGGAAGTTCAAACCACATCACAATACAAAATTCTGTATTTGATTCGCCGGTTTCATTTACAACAAGTGTTACGAATTACACTGTAACAAATTCAAGTATCGTTGTAAATCACGGAGCAAAACCAACATTTGATGCATTTAATGTTTCAATGTCACAATCAGGAAGTCCTGCAATCATTAATCTATCACAATTTGTTGATTCACAATCACTTCCAAAAGTGTTTAACTTTACAGTTGATGCACAAACAAATCAAAGCGTAGTTGATTGTAGTATTAATCAAACAAGTTTAGTTTGTGTGCAAAACAGTTCAGTATTTGGTGAAAGTAATGTAACAATAACTGTTACAGATAACAACAATAAACAAAATCAAACTGTTGCAACTATAACAGTATTAGAATCACCAGTATTTACTGTTGCACCACAAAATCAAACAGTTGAATTTGGAGATAATTTAATTGCAGTTCAATTCAATGCAACATGGAATGGTTCAAATAATAATATTACATATAATATTAGCAAAAATTATAACTATTCTGCTACAGATGATATATTCGAAATTGATGCAAATGGAACAGTAACACAAAATTCAAATGCGACATTGGAATTACAAATATATAAACGTAATATAACTGCAAAAGCAGAAAATAACAGTACTACTACAACAGTTTTGGAAGTAATTGTACAAGACACAACACCACCAGTGATAACTGTTCCAGCAAATGCAACAGTAACTGTTGGTGATGATGTGATAGTTATATTTACTGCGACAGATAATGATAAAATATCAAATGCAAGTGGTTGGATTACAAATACAAGTGATTTTGTTTTTAATGTTTCATCTATTAATAGTGGAACATTGCATAATGCAACACCATTAGCAATTGGAACATATGTATTTGATGTGACTGCGATTGATGATTCAGATAATAATGCAACTGTGAAATACCAAGTAACAGTGAATTCACAACCTACATCACCACCTTCAACTACAACGGGTGGCGGAACTTCTCCAGGTAATGTAGGACCAATCACAATCGTTCCAACACAAGAAGAAGATAACCAAACTGCAGAATCGGTTAGCGAACCAGTTGTGCAAGAAGAATCTTCTCCAGAAACAGTACAAGAAGAACCAACTCAACAACCAGAAGATGACCCACCACAAGACCTTTTAACTGGTCAAGTAACAGGTCCCCAAGATGAAGGTAACACAAACTGGACTCCAGTACTCTTGTTAGTCTTTGTCTTAATGCTTTCCGGTTTAGCAGTTGGAATGTATGTCTATGTGAAGAAGAATTAATTTCTTCTCTTTTTTTATATTTTGTTAAAATAATAAATTATAAAAAGAACTACATTTTTAATGCAATATGAATTTAAAAAAAATCATTTTTGGTGATGTTTTGAATCATTTAAAGGAAGCTCGAACTACTCTGGATTCTCAGATTGAACGGACAAAGTATGATATAGTTAATGCTTCTTGTGCAATGAGTAGCAGGTATGATACGTTTCGCGAAGAAGGAAATTTTTTATTAACAGGATTATTAAAAGATAAAAGTCATAGTGATGAAATTCTTCAAAAAGCATTTGAATTTGAACTCAAACCTTGTGTTTATGTACAACAAGGAGCTTTAGTCCGAGTATTCAATCACAAAGATTATACTGAAGAAGGATATTTTTGTTTACCTTTTGGGCATGGATTTACAAATACATATGAAAATCAAGAATATACTGTAATATCATTAGATTCACCCATTGGAAAGGCTCTCAAATCTAAAAGAGAATATGATTTTTTTCTATTTCGAGATAAAAAATATTCTATTGATGATATTCAATAATTATTCAAACTAGTGTGATTTTGATTCTAACATAAGTGGAACATATCCTTTAGTTACAACATGTTCTTTTTTGATTCCAATATTTTCAATAAAGGCTAGAATTTTTTCTTTTGCAGTTTTCACATCAGTTGATTGTAATTCGACTTCTACAAATGTACCCAAATCTTTGATTTGATCAATATTTATTTCAAATTGTTCAAATTGGTATGATTCTCGTTGTTTTTGGATTCTAACAACATTAACCAATCCATTTGATAATAATAATTTTTTGAGAATGTCTGAGTTCTGAATGTTTGATTCCCATTCTTGCCACGCAGTATCTTCTGTATCTTCTGATGAACCTTTAAATGTTAAGACTTCTTTACCATTTGATTTTTTTCTCAATCTTATTACAAGTTTTCGTTCGGTATCTAGATTAAATTTAAAATATTCATCATCTTGAGTTTGTTCTGATTTTCGTATAGCACCTATATCTTGTAAAATGTTTTTGATATTTTTTGGTGCTTTGAATCTATATTCAATTTCCATTATAATCACATATCGTCTCTTTGTATTCTTCTATAACCTAACGCTACTTTAAAAATTGTTTGTTCACTAGTATCTAAAATGTTTACTTTTTGTTTTAAGTCAGGTCTATACATACATGGATCAAGCGTATTTGAAGCGCTTACTCGTAAATATTCTCCTTCACCGCAAAAAGGTTTACTGGAACAAGAGTCACATTTTTGGTGAAATATTTTGGGTTTTATAACTAAATCAGGGAACATATCTACAAGAGTTTCTCGTTTAACTGCGACTGATTGAGTGTATTCATCTGTGGGCAGCATATCAAGTAATCTCAATTTTAATTGATTATTATTACAATACGTTTGAAGATCATTAATAAAAGGAAGATTTATACTACTCACAACACAATTAATTGTAATGTCTTTAATCCCTGCGTCTTGTGCTGATTTAATACCTTTATCAGCCATTTTAAAGCCATTTACTTTCGTTATTTTATGATAAATTTCAGGTATATTTGAATGTAATGAGACGATAATTGATGATAAACCCGCATCGTACAAATCTTCAGATAATTGGGCTAATCTTAGAGCATTTGTTACAATTCCGATGTCACTATTGGAATCTTTCTCGTTAATTAATCGAATATACTTTGTTAAATTAGGTTCAATTGTTGGTTCTCCTCCTGTAAATTTGAACTTATTTTTTCCAAGACTTAAACTAGCATCTACAACTTTTTCTACAATTCGAGAGTCAATTTTTTTGTTTCTCGAATGCGTATACCCTTCATTATGACAAAAAAAGCACTTTTCGTTACATGCTTCTAATAATGATATTCTCAAATATCCAGGAAGTTTTTTTGAATCTGGATAAATATTGCTTAAGATAGGTTTTACTATTTTTTCTATGTTTATTTTATCAGGTAACAGCATTTTTGTACAACCTCATTTATAGTGCTTGTTTCAGAATCAATACGTATTATATTTGGTAATTCTAATTTAGCAAATAATTCGTAGACTTTTTTTAAAATATCAATATTTTTTTCAATATGTGAATCTGTTCGATATTCTTTTCTTGTCTTGATTCGTTTTTCTATAGTTGAAAATGGTGGGGTTAAAATGATGTGTAATTTCGGCTCGGGAAACTCTGAATTTAAAACTTTATCAATGTAGATATCCGAATGTCCCATAACGCTGTGATATATACCTAATGAAAGTGTATATCTGTCAACTATAACTGTAGAGTTCTTTTTCAAACTTTGTTTAATATCTTCGACAGAAGATTCTAATCCTCGAAAGTAAAAATCAAAACGTTCTGAAACAGAACAATGGGGAGAATCATAGAATTTACGTTTTTTTTGAAAATTTAAACTCGGTGTTTTGATATACGGACAGTTTTTACTTGCAGCTAATAGTCTTGCAGTAGTTGATTTTCCGCTTCCGTCAACACCTTCGACAACAATAAAATTGAGCATTTCATTATTCATATTAATATTATTATTAATAGAAATCTTTATTAACTATTTCGTGCTTTTTATATAAAAAATATGAATAATTTATGAAAAATGTATAAGTGCGCGACTTTGTTTGAAAATATTTATAAAAATGACGTATCTTATTTTCACAACATCATTCTTCCTAAGATTGAAAAAAAAGAAAACCCTCTCGTATTTTTTACGCTTACGTATTTAACTCCCAATTACTTAACTTTAGCTATGATTGAAAAATTGAAACGTTTGACTGATGATGGTTTTAAAATAATCCTAGTGATATGGGATACAAATGCAATAATTCAAAAACATGCTTTGGATCTTTTAAAAAATTATTCTTCTGAAGAGGAGTTTTTAGTATCAAAAGAAACTGAGTTAATAAATGTTCTTATAAGTGTTGGAATCTCACCTGAAAAAGTCATTGTTAATCGTTCATCTAAAATTTGGAAAAAACTAGCTTCTATGAAAAATCCTCAACTTTTTTTACAATTTTACAATTTACTGATGAATTTAGACATAAATATAGTTGGAAAATTTAAAAGTGTTTCTTATCTTATTCAGTTACCGCTGGATATGTTTGTTGCTTCGAATTACCACATATTATTTCCAGAACACATACAAAATCCAATTGATTTATTTTTTTTTGATGAAAGAAAAGAAGACATCTATGTACATGTCAGAGATAAAATGTATTCTTTAGGTATGATTTTTTATTTACGTCCAGCATTACTCAAAACAGAATCGTTACCACAATTTATGTATAATGGTCTGATCCCTGAATGGAATATGAATTATGATGAATTACATTATATTTTAGCTAATTGTGATTTCAAAAAAAGTGATGCTATTGCAGTAATAGAGGGTATAGGTTCTAAATTGTTTGATGAATTGGAGGTTGTACAAAATAACATTGTAAAAAAATATGATTCTGCAAAAGTTGCACAACTTTTATCTACATTATCTAAAAATGATTTAATTACTAATCTTGCAAATTTTCTTAACTTGTATTTACATTCATTTAAAAAAAAATTTATTATAAACGATGTTTTTTGTAATAACTTTGAAATTGATAGTAAGGATGATATGATAAATATTGGTGGAATTTTAAGAAGTGAAATTCTTCTTAATACTTTATTTTTATGTGATGGTTCAAATACAGTTACAAATATTGCAAAAAAACTTGAGAAACAAATTGGCAATATTAGTAACGGATTAACTATATTGCAGAAAAATAATCTTATTAAAAAAAATGCTCAAGGTTTTTGGATTCGTAACACAAATTCAATAATTATTAATTTTGAATAGATTCTTTACAGAAAATCTATTTGCGTAATTCATCAATCAAAGATATGTAACGATTAAAATCAGGTTCATAAGAAACATTCATTTTTTTCCCATCAACTTTTGCAACAAAAGGTTCTAATACTGAATGACCAACCATTTCTTCTAAATTACGCAAAAAAACTTGTTTAAATCCAGTTGAATCAGGAATAACAATTTGCATTTTTGAAACTAATCCAGTATTGACAATATCTTCACCATCAGTAATAGTGTCTGGAACTACTATGAGATACTTCCCAGTATTTTCTCTTGCTTGTAAACGATGAATATACAGAGTTTTGCTATCGTGATTTAACTCCATGTCAATTGGATATATTGGTAATATTGCGCTCATCTTAAGAAGAAATAGGTAAGAATTTAAAAATATTTCGTTATTTAAAAGTAATGACAATTCTCATATCAAATCGCAATATTTAAATAAGACTTTTTTTTTGTATTTGACTGTGATTAACTATGATACAAAAAATAGGTCTAATAATGCTTATTGGTCTTGTTGCAATTATTGCAGCATGTGCACCAGTACAAGAAGAGCCGGTTGACGTGGATCCGATGCCACAACCAGGTCAAACAACAGATTCGATACAACAACAAAATGATCCAAACACTGTGCTTGCAACAGTAAATGGGGAACAGATTTTACAACGAGATTTAGAAGCTTTTCAAGCATCTATTCCGCAAGAAGCTGAATTAAGTGATGAAGATGTACTTAACGAATTAGTTGCGCAACGTTTAGTTCTTCAAGAAGCGC
>CAZUXP010000008.1:8822-44459 GCA_964624275.1 uncultured Methanosarcinales archaeon | reverse complement strand
TAAAACTCCTGCATCAAGGTACTTAGGTGTGAACCGAATATAGGATAGCACAGTTTGATTTTTTAGAATAATATTTATAAACGGTTATTAGTAATTAATTATAAACTCTTTATTGAGGTAATATGAATATGAACGCAATATATATATTATTAGTAATCTTAGCCTTGTTTGTTACTGGCTGTATAGACACACAAACTGCAATAGAAGCAGAAATACAAGAAGAAGTTGAAACCGAAGATTTAGTTCCAGAAGAGGTATTAGATACTGTTGAAGATATGGGGGTCGAAGTAGTGCCTGATCAAGAAATTTATGTTGATGAAAATATAAGTATCTCAGTTGAAGATGGCGTATATGTCACAAAAGTTGATTCTGTTGAAGATTTTGAATCGGCACCTTTTAGTGAGTGGTGTATTCCTGGTGACGTATATGGTGTTGAATCAGAAGAAGCAGATGTAGAATCGATCATTATTGGTGTCACTGAGTATAAAGGTAATGCTGTTTGTGAAGCAGAACATACAATGACTCAAGAATATGTTGGAGAAATACAAACAACATACTATATTAGTGAAGATAGTAAACAAATTTGGGTATTATCAACTATGATGGGTCAAACAACTGAATCTTACGTTGATATGAGATAGATTTTCTATCTCTTTTTTATTTTCGAAATGTATTTAAAGCTTAATTTTGATTAAATTATGTATGAACATTATATTCTTTGGAAAACCAGGTGCGGGTAAAGGAACGCAAGCACAACGACTATTGCAAGATATCGAATTTACGATTATTTCTCCGGGTAATATTATTCGTGATGAAATACAGAAGAAAACACAGTTTGGTTTAGAAGTTAAGTCTCTTATTGAACAAGGAAAATTACTTTCTGATGAAATAATCACAAAACTTATCACGCCTCATGTAGAATATCAACATAATTTGCTATTTGATGGAATTCCCAGAACAATAAAACAAGCTGAATTATTAGATGAGATTATTCAAATAGATAAAGCAATATTTTTACATGTTGACGACGAAATTGTGTTAAAAAGGTTAACTTCGCGAAGAATGGTTTCACACGATGGGAAACAGTTATCTTTTCAAAACGAAGAACAAGCAAAAATGTATGTGCAGAAAAATGGCGGAGAAGTATTTCAAAGAAAAGATGATAATTCTCAAGTTGTTCAATTTCGTTTAGATGAATATAAAGAAAAGACTAAACCTTTGATTGATTATTACAAAAAACAAAGAAAATTTTATTCAGTTGAGGCAAATGATACGGTAGAAAATGTTCATGTAAGAATTTTAGAGATTTTGCGAAATTAATCTTTAAAATAAAAAGATAAGAAGAATTTGTCTTCTTATATATTATTTTGGTTCTTAAAAATTAACTCTCACCCTTCAACCACATTAAATCTAGTTGTGATTGAAGGTTGTGCGGATAATGACGAACAAAGTATTATTGAAACTAATGTATCATATATTTATTTTTTCATTTTATTCACATAAAATTATATTTTCTCATTATAAAACATAATTATGATATTATTATATGTGATTCGATGATGAAAGCACACCTTATTATTCATACGATTAATATGAAATAGGTATAAGTGGTATTGAATTAGTTAGTTTCTTGATACACATGACATTAAATAACATTATTATAGACACACACACACACACAAAGGCAAGTGATGGTACATTTACTCCTCAAGAGAGCGTTGTGTATGCAAAAAAACAAGGTCTAGAGGTAATTGCAAAAACTGATCATGATACAACGTGGGGTATGGATGAAGCGCTTGTGGCTGCTCAAAAATATGGAATAAAGGTTATTCCTGGTATTGAAATCGATGCAATCTATTATCATCCTCAAAGCGATAAAAAAGTGAAAGGTCTTGAATTATTAGGTTTAAATATTGATGTTGGATTGTTAAGCGATTTTGAAAAAAGATTACAAACTATTCGAAGAAGTGTTGTTAATTTTGCAGTAAATGCATTTAATGAATATATTCTGCAACCTGAGTTTGCAGAAGAAAATATATTGAAGAATTTTCAATTGATAAATCCTCAGCCGATAGATGTTCAAACACTTGTTCGAGAACATAATCAGCTACTTGATTATAAAAACCCGAATCCTTTTTTGTCAAAAGGTTCGGTAATCAAATACATTGCTGAAAACTTTATTCTAAAGTCACAAGAGCAAGAAAATCTCATTAAAAGAAACTTATTGGAGGAGAATACGTTCAAGGAAGAATATATGTTCATGTTTGCAAGTTATGTACGAAAAGCAACGTTTCAAGAAGCGATTCGAGCTGTACATGATGCAAATGGTAAAGCGGTAATTGCACATCCAGGTCGTTATTTAGGATATAATCATGGTATGCTCAAAGAGTGGGAGTTACCAAAAGAGAATTGGTTCGTAGAAACTGATGATTTGACTCCCTATACATTTTTATCGGATTTAGTGCAAGATGGTTTAGATGGAATTGAACTTTATAACTATGCTGGTTGTGATAAAAAACACGGACCAGCACAGAAAAGAATCAATGAATATTTTCAAGCTTTAGCAAATAAACTAGATGTTTTTACAACATATGGTTCGGATTGTCATGGTTTGAGAAATAAAGGCCCACAACTTGGGAAATTTGGTGGTACGCAAGATTACTCTCATTTATTGTGAGAGTTTTTTTTTAATAGAATAATGATGGGAAATAAAATGGAACAAATAGAAAAAATAATTGAAAAAATTAACCGCAATCAAGAATTTGATATACAACAAATTCCAAGTAATTCACAAGTATATAGATTAATTAAACTTGATGTGAATGAGGATGGGGGTTGGAAGAAAAAAGTACCATTAAAATCAGGATATTTTTTAGGAGAATATGACAATCGTGCATTCATGCTTTCAATTGAATCTTTAAAAAAATATAAAAAAGTGGCTGGACGCACTTATTATACAGTAAACGGAGATAGCCGTACTGAATTTCATAGTGAATTGTGTGATAGTTTTAATAACTTTTTTAGCTTAACATTGGAAGCAAAAGTTCAAGAAGGACATATTCAATTTTCGGAAAATACTTTCACATATACTACAGAAATAAAAAGAGATTTACCTTTAGATCAAAATATAACTTATGTTTTCATAGAAGATCTTTGTGTAACGAGATTTGTTCCATGTGCATCACATAGATTAGACGGATATGGTGTGCCAGATCCAGAAGGTTATTCAAATGAAAGAGAAGAAACAGAAAGATTTGGAATAGGAAACATAGTTGAAGTTGAAAATGGGATAATAACTAATGAATACTCTAATATATTTCGTAAGGTCTGGTGTAGTTCATATAGTGAAATCATTCCTGATTTAGTAAAAAAATTAGATGTAACAGGTTCTGTCTTTTATAATGAACCCCCATTACCAATTATGTTACAAAGAGAAAAAGATCATTCGCATGAAAGGGGTTATGCTATTGCTGATCCTGAAGATTGGAAAGAAGAATTAATAGAGGCTATTACTCATAAATAGTCTTTTTTTTTATTTTTCTCAATATCAATTAATAATGAAACATTTGCGGCTGTTCTTGAAACTCGATATAATAAGTTATAAAACAAAACACCTTTTCTATTATTATAAAATTCATTCGAGATTTTTTGGAGTGTTGTAAAATCTTTTTTATACCATGAATTTTTCAATTCTGAAAATGATTCTTTGAATTGTTTTTTTGTAAAGTCTTCTAAATTCATACTACTTGCAAGATCACTTAGACCAACGGAAAGTTGAATAGATTCTTGATTCAGACCAGAAGGCGTTTGACGAATTAAGCAACGAACAATGTAATCTTTGAGTTCTAATATTTTGAAGCGAAATTGGGACACATCAACTTTTTCTGATTCTAATGCTACGTTGATAATTGTCATCATTTTGTCTAAAAGGCTAAGTATATCTTCGTCATCCTGACTATGAAAACTCACTTTAGTATAATTCCCATTATTTGTAACAACACATCCTACCAGATTTGAAAAGGATTTTTTTTCCATTTCTTTTGTAACATGTGAAAGATTTACTTCATCATAGCCACTTCGGTATAATAATCCGATGAATGAGCGAAGAGTTGATGATGTGAAGTTTTTTGCATCAAATTCAATATTTTTTTTGAGTGAACCAGTTGTAGGTTGAATGAGAAGCCCCTGTTGGGTTTGTAATAAAAAAACTTGATCTTTTGCATTAAGTTTTTGCTGAGTAATCCAATCTTTTGGAAGTGTAACTGTTAAAGAACCTCTTTGATTAACTAAATTTCGATACATGTTTAGTTTTATGTATCTTTTTCTTTATAAATGTAATTATGTTTCATATGAAAAATATGACTGTTTGTTGAAAGTGAAAAAACTACTTTCTATTCCTGCACATAATCACTAATAGTGACTGTAATGTTATAATCAGGATATTCTGATTCTAAAATTCTTTGAACTAAATCTTTTTGTGGTTTCCCATATGATTTACTTTTTCCTCGTGTAAATATTTCTTTGGCAGTATCACTAATTTGTAATAATCCTCCACCACATGGAATATAATCTTCTGGTTTTGACACCCAACTTTGAAAATCTTCAAAAATAATTTTATGATCAAATGGTCCACTCACTATATAAGCTTCAGTTTCTGATTTATTTTGCACAATAATATATTTATTATCACTACCTTTGTTAAATCGTGATATGAGTGCGTAATATTTCATTTTATAGTTCTGTTATTGCTTTTTGTTATTTTTTCTCTAATGCAATTAAATATTCGCTTATGTATTGAGACATTTCGCGATTATTTACGTGCCATTCTTGCGCTAATTTAGCTTGATTAATCGCTAATTGATTTTCACCAACAGATTCAAGCATTTTCGCGACAACAAGACTTTTGTTGTGTTGATTCTTTGGGTTTGCATAATAGTTTTCAAACACAAAATTAGCAACGGCGTTTGCACTTTCTTGAAAGTCTAATTGTAACAGTGCATATGTAATAGGGTCTGCTTGTGAGATTGAATTATAATGGTGGTTGTTGGCATCATATACAAAGTTATTAGCAGTTAGTGGATATTCGTATTTAGCTTGTAAAGATAAATTAGCGTGAAAATTCACAATATTACAACAATGGTCTATTGCTTCTTCTAAGTTATTTTGTTGAAATGCCTTTTTTGCTTTATCCATAGAATTATGTTTAAGATTCCAATACGGTGCATCATTTCTGCTATTCAAATGCATAAGAGGATTGCGCGTTAGTAATTTTTTATTTAATTCCGGAATATATAATTCGACCATTTTGTACCTCGTGTGTTATTATTTGCATAGTATATATTTATTTGTAACATAAGTATGTTTATTTTATGAATCATATGATTATTATGATTTTATATCGTAACGATATTATTTGGGATGTGCATAATCATTATACACGAAAGCTTTAGTTTCTAAATCAAATATTAAGAGATGAGTTTTAATTTTACTTTCTAATTCATGATATTCTGATTTAACAATATCTGATGCATATACTAAAACTTGTTCGTTATTTCGTTGATGAGTGTTTGTTATACGAACTCTATCTTCTAAATAATTAGGTGCATCTAAAAAGTCAGGTCTTTGTATTGTTGTTAAATTGTCATATATTTTTTGTTGTGTTCGCAAAATCAAAGGGGTTGTAACATCATGTACGCTATATCTTCGGTTTTTGAGTTCATCTTTTATATTATATATGAGAAATTTAGCAGTATCATCATTCTCTAAATTAAAACAAGCTAAATATGGTTCAACTTCGTCTAATTGAATATTATTTTGTAAAAGTTCAAATGAAAGAATTTTTTGTTCAAGAGTTACCTCCGAGAAATTATATTTTGCTTCTGTGAGTTCTGAGTGAAAGTTTGGGTTTTGTGGATGCCATTGTTGTCTATTTTTTGTATATTCGTCTATAGATAAATATGAAATTGGAATTGTTGAGGTAATAAGGGCTGTAAATGCTATTAATAGTTTACAAGCATTTTTTTTATCTGCGAGTTGAGAACAAACATGATCGGTATTAATAATTGAAGCTTCTTCAGAATTTTTTTTAGTTCGTGTTTTTTGTGTCATAGTATCAAGTATTAATACGCATATTAGAATAATAATGCTATTTATTATGTATCGTATGATTACTATTAATAACTTTCAAGAGTGAAATTACTATTTCTATGATTATGACACAAAACATAATTATTGATACACATACACACACAAAGGCGAGTGATGGAACATTTACACCGACAGAATCAGTTGTGCATGCAAAGAGTGTTGGGTTAGAGGTACTTGCAAAGACTGATCATGACACAATTTGGGGTAATGATGAAGCAGTAGCTGCAGGAAAACAATACGGCGTGAAAGTTATTCCAGGTATTGAAATTGATGCAGAATATTTAGATTCAAAAAGTGGTGCTAAAGTTAAAGACATTGAACTACTTGGATTAAATGTGAATAAATCTCTATGGCCGTTTGTTGAAAAACTCGGACAAAATAGAATGAATGCTATGCAAAGTTTTATTGATAATTTTAATGCATATATAAATAGTGAATCTTTTACAAGTCAAAATGCAAATAGTAATTTACCATTGGTAAAACCTCAAGAAATATTACTTGATAACGTAGTGTCTTGGTATAATGCAAAAATGCAATTTGATAATCCGTTTCCGTTTATGTCAAAAGTTTCGTTTTTAGATTATGTTGTAGAAAATATGGCAGAACAAAATGACACAGCAAAATTAGCCTTACAAGGAGATAGAAACGCAATGGGTGAGTTTAAGACTGCATATAAATTTTTGCTGAATAAAAAAACCCCAAAAACAACGTTTTATAAAGCATTAGATGCTGTCAAATCATCAGGAGGTACTGCTGTAATTGCACATCCAGGTCTTTCAAAAGGGTATTTGGATGGTATGGTAAAAGAATGGGAACAACCTACAACTGATTGGTTTCAAGAAAAAGATCAGCTAACACCGTATGCATTTATCAGTGACTTAGCAGAACATGGACTTGATGGTATTGAACAATACTTTTACGCTGGATCAGACAAGGCACATGCTAATCAACAAGAGCTCATAAATGAGTACTTTGGTGCAATGGCTGAAAAATTAGGTTTACTTGTGACATATGGTTCAGATTGTCATGGTGAAAAAGGTAAAGGACCGCTGAAAGGTAAATTTGGTGGTACGCAAGATTACTCTCATTTATTGTGAGAGTTTTTTGTAGAATGGAGGAAAATAAAATGACACAAATCGAGGAAATAATAACAAAAATTAATAGAAATCAAGATTATGTAATTGATGAAATATCAAGTAATTCAGAAGTATATAGGCTAATCAAGTTAGAAGAAATTAAAGATGGAAATTGGAAAAAGAAAGAGAAAACGGATGAAGGATTTTTTTTAGGTCAGCATAACAACCAAGCATTCATGTTTCCAATAGAATCGTTAAAATCATATAAGGAGGTACCTAGACTTTTCGATGGGTTTCAACATGGGTATAAAACAGTATTATGTGATAGTTATAATAATTTTTTTAGCAACTCATTAAGAGCTAAAGTGACTGATGAAGGTATTCAATTAATTGAAGATGGATTTACTTTCACAAAGGATATTGGCGATGTTCTTCCGTTAGAAGGAGAATTTAATTATGCACACTTAGGTAGCTTTACCAAAATAAGTTGGGTTTCATGTCCTGCTTACAGAATGGAGGGATATGGCGTAACAGATCCAGATGGCTGTTCTACAATTGATACACGCGAAACAGATTATTATTTTGGTCAATTTGTAAAAGTGAGGGATGGTATTGTAGTAAAGGAGGATACATTGACTTCTAACGAAATTTGGGTTCATTATGATGATCGAGCTCCTTGGTTTGTAGCGTATTTGGCTAAAGAAGTACAATCTCTTGACTCATTAATCCTACAAAAACCACCATTAGCAGTACAACTACAGTTAGAACATAATTTTGAAAAAGAAGCATATTACCAAGAAAATGATTCAGATCGTTGGAAAGAGAGCGTAATACAAGCTATGAAAAAGAAATAGTTTCTTTTATTTTTTCATATTTTAACTAGAATATATCTCAAATTTTTTTACAATATCAAAAGCAACAAAATATACTGTAAAGATAATTTATACACTTCGGTTTGATCATTTTTTTAACTAAAAAATTAGTTTTTTCATACTCATTTATCTACAGTATCACTGATAGAAAAATAGCATTTCCTAAGTGTTACGAAAATGGCAAAAGCGAGTAACTCGAGACCAACATATGTATTTTCAGATCATATACTAATTGATTTAACTCCAGTATATATAGTATTCACTTTTTATTTAGTCAAGTGTTAGCTTAAGCTCCTAACTCTATAGAGGTGTTTATGAAATTAGAAATGTTATGCTATGAATCATATTATTAATATTAATATATTTTATTACGTTTTATTACATATGCAAAATAGAAAGTAAATACCTTCAATAGTGATAAAAATGGCAACATTAGATAAAATATTAAACCAAGATTATGAGAATTATCGTCATAATAGGATGCAAAATGTTAATGGATATGCTGTTGCAAAAATACATATAACTGATAGTGGATATTCATCAAGTGATGACAAATACAGGTATCTTATAGAAAAAGATGGATGGCTTGCAATATATGATGCGAGTAAAGTTGAATTTTTAGATATCCAAATACCGGATATTTCGGAATCAACATTAGTATTAGAAAGAGAAAATCCTGAAGCAGAAGGACAAATAAGAAAGGAAATACCTTTAAAAAACTGGCAACGAGTTGATGCAAAAGAATTTTTGGTGAGAGTTGCTGATGCATCGTATTGGAATGTTGATTATGAACCTAATTCTAAATTCTGGGAGAGTGATCATGAAACAAAAGATCTTCCAGGAGCATATGAAACAATAAAATACTCTGTGCACGCTTCATGTCTGAGAAATTTTAACTCTTTACCTGACATAAAATACAATGATAGGAATAAAGGGACTCCTAACGAAATTACTGAAGCGAACATGATGAGATTATTAGAGTATTTTGAAGATAAAAATATTTGGTATTATCCAAAAAGAGATATAATAACTATAAAGGGTTTAAATGAAGAAAAAGAAAAACAGTTCAAAGAACTATTTCGAAGAAATATCCCTTCATTTTGAAGGGATTTTTATGATTTAGTTTCTCACAATAAAATATTACGAGTGATGGAGTATACTAAATACATATATTCAATAAAAAGTGTTTCGATTGAATCATTAAAAATAATTTTTCTTTGATAAATTACAACATTATTTGTAACTTTGATGTAGAGTTCTAAATTTTTTGAAAAAAAAATTTAATGTCTACAAAGAATTCTTCGATTTTCTGTAATGATTTTAAATTTTCATACATTGATTTTATTAGTACATTTGAAATCCGTGATTAATAATAGGTTAAAAAATCATACGTGTGAGTTACATGAAGACCTTTTGCTTCTAAAAAGATCTTAAATGCTTCTGCATAACTCTTCATTATCCTCAATAGCCAATACGTCTTTCATTTTTTTCCTCTCTTCATAACGCTGTTAAATAAATTATCCAGTTACTATTTTTTGTAATCCAACAATATCTAATACATCTCTAACTATGATTTTTGCATCACTTCTATTTTTATATGCTAAAGCAATTTTTTTTGACCATTCAACAGATTTATCCAAATCGCCAACTTGTAAGTTAGCAAACCCAGCAGGATCAATCACATAACCATTATTGGTAGTCGACATAAATACTTCAGAAACATTTTTGTAATACAATCTATTTGTATTTTCTAAATGAAAATAATTGCTTTTGCCAAAATACTTCTGTCCAATCGCATCCCACTGATTATAACATCTTGCAGCAGAATCAAAGTTCTCTGCCATAAATTGCTTTTCGGCATGCTCAAGTAAATGTTCCATTGTATGTAGTGCTTTGAGTTTATCCATTCCATTTACCTCCAAAAAATTCTGTAATAAGTTTTTCAAGTAAACTATCTTTTTTTTGTGAGTAATTTCCTTCATACATACGTATCACCCGTAATACTAAGTATTATTGTTTTTATGTTAAATATTGTGGTAGATTTTTTACTCAAAATTAACTTAAAGGTAGAAAAGTATATAAATTACAAAATAAATTCAGTTGATATGATTCAATTAGATCAAAAAGATAAACAATTTTTATACTATTTAGAAAAAAACAGCCGAGAGTCGCTTTCAAGTATTGGAAGAAAGATTCGAGTGAGTAAAGAACTCTTAAAATATAGATTACAGAGACTTGAAAAAGAAGGAATCATAAAACGATTTGAAACAATAATTAATCAATTTGCAATGGGATTTGAACAATATCGAATATTATGTACAGTACAAGATCCTGATAGATTTATCAAACAAATTCAAAAAAACTTTGATGTTCTTATTCGAAGAAGAAGATTAAGTAAATGGAATATTGATGTTGCAGTCTGGGCAAAAACAAATGCTGAATTCGAAAAACAAATGCAAGAGATAATATCAACTCAAGCAGAAATTCAAAATATTTCTATTATGGTAATCACGAAACGATTTAGTTTATTACATGCAATTATTCATAATAAACAAGAATATACTGAGTTACAAAAATTAAAAAATGATGTTGATGAGAAAAGCTCTCAATTACTCTCATATGTTAAAAATGATGCACGAATACAAGCAATTGATTTAGCAAAAAAATTAGATATTTCAGCAGTAGCTGTTGCAAAAAAACTCAAAAAACTTCAAAAAGACAGTATCATAATTGGAACAAGAGTCGTCATTAACACAAAAATACTGAACTATTCGCAATTTCAAATTCATTTTTCTTGTGTAAATAAAACAGATGTATCTCAAATACAGTATGCGTTGTTAGAATCAAAATACGTAACTGGTCTTCGAAGATTAATTGGTGAATTTGATTTGGAAGTTGTTGTCGAATGTCAAAATTCTTTTGAATTAGCAGAGTTTGTTGAAAAAATTCAATCGCAATTTTTAATTAAAAAATTTGATGTTGCGTTGTTATGAACTGGAATCTAAACCTTTTTAAGACATAACTTCTTCTTCAAATATATTATGACAGTTACACCATTTCATAACAAAGTCGATATTATTATTAAACCAAAGTTTGAGTCACGCTATAAAGAACTCTTAGGTGAAGAAAATTATACAAAATTCATTGAATATTCACTATCATTTAATCGAAGAGCAATACGAGTTAATACGTTAAAAATTTCAGTTGAACAACTCAAAAAACGTCTAGAAATTTCATGGAATTTAACACCTGTTCCTTGGTCAAGAGATTCTTTTTGGATTGAATACAAAAAACAGGGTGATGAACAAAGACGTGATGTAGGTAATCTCGTTGAACATTCGCTTGGATATTTTTATGTGCAAGATTCGGCAAGCGCATTGCCACCCATCATTCTAGATCCAAAACCCGGTGATTCGGTACTTGATTTATGTGCAGCTCCAGGTTCAAAAACAACACAACTAGCACAGTTAATGCAAAATAAAGGAATAATTGTTGCAAACGAATATGTTGGTTCAAGAATTGCAGCACTTGGAATTAATATTCAACGCTTAGGTGTACAGAATTGTATTATTAATCAAAGTGATGGGAACAGACTTTCTAAAGTAAACAAATTTGATAAAATATTAGTTGATGGTCCGTGTAGTGGAACAGGCACGATTCGAAAATCACCTAAAACCTTGATAATGTGGAATCCAAATATGATAAAAAGACTTGCAAAAACTCAATTATATTTATTATCAAATGCATATAAACATCTCAAAGTTGGCGGTGTAATGGTGTATTCGACTTGTACATTAGAACCACAAGAAAATGAAGGTGTTATTTCTGAATTCCTACATCAACATCCTGATATGGATGTATTAGATATTAATCTATCGATAAAAAGGAGTGAACCGATTGCATCATTTTTGGGTGTTGAGTATGATACTCGTGTCAAAAAATGTTTACGGATTTATCCACAAGATAATGATACGGAAGGATTCTTTGTATGTAAATTGCAAAAAAATGCACAATAGATATTATAAGTTATTTTTGAATCATTTGGTCAAAACTTTTTTGAGAATTCTGAGAGTACGTTAGCAAGGGGTTTTCTCACACGATGAGATTGCTTATATACAATGTTGTACGCAATATTACTCAGGTTGTGGCACAATAATAAATATTATAAATCCTGCTTTCTCTTATATTATTATGACAAAAATTTCCTTATTCATGGTGCTTTCGGAAATCCTCAAGAAAACTGGTTTCCTTGGTTAAAGCAAAAATTAGAAGAATTAAATCACGAGGTTATTATCCCAAAGTTTCCAACTCCTGAAAATCAAACTTTAGAAAATTGGAATAAAATTTTTGTAGAATACGAAAATCAAATTGATGAAAACACAATTTTTGTAGGTCACAGTTTAGCACCTGCATTTTTGTTAAATGTATTGGAGCATATTAATGTAACAATCAAAGGTTCATTTTTTGTTTCAGGATTTCTAAAATTATTAGGAAATGAAACTTTTGATTCTATCAATAAAACATTTGTAGATAGAACCTTTAATTGGTCGAAGATAAAACAAAATTGTAAACAATTCATTATTTATCATTCTGATAATGATCCTTATGTTCCAATAGAATGTGCAAATGAATTAGCAGATAAACTTAATGTAAAACCAAAGATCATCAAAAATGCAGGACACTTTAATGAGAAAGCAGGATATACTCAATTTGAAGAATTATTTGATGATATTGAATCACTTTTTTAACGCCACCACCTTTTGTCATACTGTCACTCCGTTTCACTCCGCGATTTTTTCTTGCAGAAAAAACGTATAACAACACCTTAACGGTTACGCCTTGCAGGCTTCATCCAGCTTCGCAAGCAAAGTTTGTTGAGCTGCGATGTTGTACGAAGTTTTGCAGATGTTAAAAATCACTATTTTTATGGTTTTGCTCATTGACTAACTATTTCTTAAAAAATTTATTTTTTGAAAATGGGTATTTGAATACTGCAAGTGTTGTAATAAGATTTATAATAATTGTATACGGAAAATATAGAAAAATACCAATGAGTGTTTTGATTTTAATAGCTCTTTGTTTAATAATACTAATTAGAAGCATTATCGAGCTGACGATTCCTGCTAAAACACCAAAAAAACCATACCATGAAATACCCCATTCGGGAATTTTATAGATAACATAAATCGGTCCGGCAAGCGACAACCAACGTAATGTATATGAAATTATTTCTAAACCTGCAGGTAACCAATAGATAAATTGATATATCATAAATGGAAGTGAGACAACTGCAAAAAATGACCACCAGTATTGATTAACAAATAAAAATGTGATTGCACTTTTTTGAAACGCAATTTTTCTATGTTTGGCAAGGTTTTGTAAACTTCCAATCCACCATCTAATACGTTGTTTGATAAGTTGAGATACTGTTTGTGGAACAAATGTTTTTCCATACGCGCGAACACTCATTACATCAAGCCCAAGTGAATTAATTGCAAGACAACTATCCATGTCTTCAGTAAGTGTATGTTTTGAAAATCCACCTATTTGTTTTAGAACACTTTTTTTATACGCTGCAAAAAATCCAAAAAACCAAATACTTGTATTCGTTAAATTTGTAAAACTCTCGCGAACTGAATTAATAAATTGGTACTCTATTTGTGCATAATTTCCCAAGATTGATTGAGTATTTGCAACTCGACACATACCAGTTGTACTTCCCACGTGTTTGTTAATGAGTGGTTCAACGAGTTTTTTTAAAGAATTTTTTTCTAAAATAGTATCTGCATCAAGTGTGACAATGTAATCATATTTTGCATATTGTAATCCTAAATTTAATGCATCAACTTTTCCTTTATGTTCTTGTTTGAGTAGTGTAACAGGGTATTTTGATATGATTTTTTTTGTGTTATCAATACTTCCATCATCAATAACAATAATTTGTAATTTTTTACGAAAATCCGATTTTAAGATTGATTCTAAACATTTGCTGATGTGTTCTTCTTCATTATAACACGGGACCAGAACGGTTGTATTTTGAATTTGAAATTTGTTTTTTTTAAATGGTTTAAATCCAACAATAATAATGAGCGTTTGAATACAGATGAATACAAATAGTGTGAAAAATATGGGAATTCCTATGGTTAATACGATACTCATTCATTCGTATAGTATTTAGTTGTTTTTAAGTATTTGTATTTAACCTTCAGTTGGAAACTCAGTATATTCTCTCCAATATTGTGCGAACTCTGCATTAAATTCACTGACTATAGAGTGATTTTGAATAATGAGAATAACTTCGTCATTAATTGTATTTGCTGCTTTTGTTGGGTTATATGAGCCAACAAGAAGTGTAGAATTATCGATAATGAACACTTTTTGATGTAAAATTCCGCCAACGACTGGGCTTTGAAATAATGCAACCTTAAAATATGGAGAAACTCTTTCAAATTGCCAATACTGAGAACGCTGTCTTTTTTCAAAAATACCTCTAATAGTAACATTTTCAAGTGAAGCAATAATAAGTTGATTTGCGATTGGAATTGAGGTAAATGTAAATGCGAGAAAATCAATACTTGAATTTGCACTTTGTATATGTGATAAAATTGTATCTTCACACTGACTTTGTGGACAGAATACTGTCTTGATACTACTTCCATTTGAATTATGAATTATGTCATGAATCGCAGGACTTCCTTCTCCAAATTTATAATGAAAAAACATTTCGTTAAATTCGTTTTGAAAATTTTGTGCAAGATATGTTGAGTTAATGATAATAACATTATTATTATTCTGAGTAAGTCCTTTGGCTGTAGGATTTGCACTTCCGGTTAAAATAATTTTTTGATCAATGATGCAGAATTTATGATGCATCAAACCTCCTTTGTATCTTTGAACAGTAGGGATATTTTTAGATTCTACTCTTTCATGAACAACAAGCTTAACAGGAATAGTTTCATGTAATGTATTAAGCGTTTCTAAAATATCCTTGCTTTTCAAATCATAAAATGCACAATTGACTGATTCAGTAGCAGTTTGTAATGTATGCATCATAATTTGTGTACAATTTTCTTTTGGACAAAAATGTGTTTGGATAGCGAAATCTTCAACTAACTTATCATCACTAATCGGATAGAGTAATACGCCAAACAATGCCAATGATACTAATATAAAAATATATTTCATAAGAATAATCGGATGTAGTTTTGATACAGGATGTATCGTGTTTCTTTTGAATCAAGTTTTTTTATTTCTGCAATTTTTGTAATACTATTCACAATATATTTTGGTTCGTTTCGTGTTCCTTTTTTATAATGTAAATACGGTGAATCTGTTTCTGTAAACATTTGACTAATTGGGACTAGTTCGCATAACATCTGAAATTGTTTATCGCTTACGACTTTAGGAGGTATTGAAAAATAATAGTTTTGCTTTATCCCTTCTATTATTAGACTTTTTTTCCCGCAAAAACAGTGGAGAATAACTTTTTGTGCATTATTTTTTTTGAGTATTTCTATAACATCTTCCTCAGCATTTCGTGAATGAATGATAATTGGTTTTTGTAATTTTTGTGCAATTTGAATTTGTTTTTCAAAATGGTGCTGTTGTTTTTTTCTGAGCTTTTCATCTTTAGTCCATTTATAATCAAGACCGATTTCTCCTATCGCACAAATCTTACTCGCATTGTCATATAGAAATGTGTATGCTTGTTCAATTTGTTCGTCAGTATATTCGTTAATCGTATCAGGATATAATCCCAAAGCAGTTTTACAAATAGGATATTTTTGAGCATATCCAATAAGAGTTTGAAAATCAGAAAACTCTGTTGCATTGTTAATGATCACCGAAATTTCGTTTATTTGTGCGTTATTTACAACAATATCTCTATCAGAATCAAATGCTTTATCTTGCAAATGTGCATGTATATCAATAAATGTCATATTATCAAATGAGAATGGTTGTCTTATAAGTTTTTGGTAAATGAATCGAAAAAAAGTAAAAAAGCCCGTAATATTTACGGATTTTGTATAGTTATTTGACCAACTCGATTTGCAAATTCAAATTCGTACTGACGTTTGGTTTGTGAACTTGGCACAAGCACAATAAACTCTTCGTTTTGAGAAACGATTGCATCGACATTCATAGCTGGAATACTCAAGCGTGCTGTTTGATTATCACGATTTATAAAAATAATTTCAGCGTCAGTATTTGGTGCAATAATAATTTCTTCAGTTTCAAGTCGATTGTTTAAATGCATTACACTAAATGAAGTTTTTTGTATTTCTTGTTCTTGAATATACACTTCTTGTTGTGGCTCAGTAATGACTTCTGCTGGTTTAACAATTGATTCTTGTGTGCAACTAATGGCAAGTATTGCCATTGCTACAACGAGTACATATATTATTTTATTCATTTTTCATATACCTTTTTTCTATATAAATACGTCATCTGCAAAAATTGGTGGTCTATTTACTTTTAACACAGTTATTGTGATTGTTTGTTGTGTTTGTTCAATACCATCACTTGCAATTAGTGTAACTTTATGTTCTCCTGCATCTCCATATGTTGTTGTATATGTTGAAGAATTCATCCAACCTGAATATTCAATTGCCACTTCGTCATTATTAGGATCAAATACAACTGGTGATAGTGTTATTGTGTCCGTTTCATTGACAGTAATGTCAGTAATGTTTGAAATAACTGGTGGTTGATTTGCTTGTATTATATTTAGTTGAAATGTTTCAGTTACAATTGCTTTTCCATCTGTTACCGTTGCCGTAACAATGTATTTGTCTGCATCTCCTACTTGTGTTTGCCAGGATCCATTTTTAATATCTAATGGTCGACTAAATGTTACTGTTACATTATCATCATCTGGATCAAAGACTTGTGGTCGTACTTGAACAAAATCTCCTTCTGTCGCCGTGATATCATTTAATGATGTGAATTCAGGAGGTCTATTTGTGTCTGAAACTGTTAAAGTTATTGTTTGAGAAACAGGTTGTTTTCCATCATTGGCGGTCACTGTTACATTATATACACCAGCATCATTGTATGTGGTTTGATATGTTGGTGATGTCATCCATCCAGAATAATTAATTGTGACATTATCGCCATCTGGATCATATACAGTTGGATTAAGTGAGATAAGTGTTCCTTCTGCAACAGTTATATTTTCAAAATTTGAAATAACTGGTGGTTGATTTGAAGCTAAAACTTCAATAATAAGTGTTCTTGTTGATTGAAGTGTACCGTCATCAGCCGCAATAGTAATAGTGTAATTACCAGCATCACCATATGTTGTAACCCAACCCCCTGTTTGATTAAAAGGTTCACTAAACGTCAATGAAACATCACTTCCGTCAGGATCATATGCCATATTTGGATTTAATTGGATATAATCACCTTCTGAAAATACATATGTTGTAATATCGTTTTGGTGGATTTCGCTTGGTGTTGCTGGCTTGAGACCAGTATTTTGCGATTGATTAACAGGAGTAAATACAGACTGATTGGAATCAATCTCAGTTTCGTTAATTCCATTAAACTGGCTTTGTGGTGTACATGCACCTAATACTGTGATGAGCAATATAAAAAAACTCATGGTGATATAAGATTGTATTTTTGTCATACGTATCAACTCGTTGCTATTTGTAAATAGTGATTAATATATAAAGGTTGTGTTTAGAATACAGTTTGTGTTTTTGCGTTATTTCCCTTTAATGTGTAGATTAGAAACAAAAAGGTTTTTAAATATTAATTTGGATTTTTTAGTATGTTGTTCAAATGAAAAAAGAGCCCTATGCAAGTACTGAGTCAGAAATTCTTCATGAATTAGATACGCACAAGTTGTCTGGTCTTTCACAAGAAACAGCAAAACATCGTTTAAAAAAACATGGATTAAATGTTCACACAAAAAAGAAGAAAAAAACTTTTTTGACAATACTTTTTAGGCAGTTTCGAAATATTATATTAATAATATTACTTATCTCTGGTGTTATAGCATATTCGCATGATGACTTTATTGGAGCATACACCATATTTGGTTTAGTTGGTTTTTTGGCATTTTTAGGTTTTTTAATGGAATATAAAGCTAGTAAAGATGTCGAAGCGCTGTCGAAATTATCACCTATGCAAAGTGATATAATTCGCAATGGAACAAAAATAACAATACCTTCTGTTGAATTAGTTGTTGGTGATATTGTATTATTACAACGAGGTGATATTATTCCCGCAGATTTACGGTTATTAGAGACTTCCGATTTACAAATTGATGAATCAATCTTAACTGGTGAATCTGATGCAGTTTCAAAAACAGCGATTGTATTAAAATCAAATATTTCAATTAGTGATCGAACTAATATGGCATATGCAGCTACTCAAGTGACAAATGGTCATGGTATTGGCGTAGTAATTGCTACTGGTTCAAAAACACAAGTTGGCGGTATCGCAAATTTACTCTCAGAAATTAAAGAACAAGAGTCACCATTAACAAAACGTCTTGATAAACTTGGTAAACAAATTGCTTTAGTTATTTTTGCTGTGTGTATTATTGTTTTTTTAGTTATGCTTCAACGAGGTGAATCACTTGAACTAGCATTATTATTTGCAGTCGCAATGGGTGTTGCGGGTATACCTGAAGCATTACCAATTGTTATTAATGTTTCTTTAGCAAATGGAATACGAAAAATGTCAAAGGATAATTGTATTATTAAACAACTTCCTGCAGTTGAAACACTTGGGACTTGTACAGTAATTTGTAGTGATAAAACAGGAACATTAACGCAAAATAAGATGACTGCTCAAGAAATAATAACATTTGACTCATATGTAACAGTAACAGGAACAGGTTATGAACCCCATGGTGATTTTTTTGTTGCAAATAAAAAAATACAACCTCTAAAAATTCCAAGTATTGCAAAAATGATTGAAATAGGATGTCATTGTAATAATGCAGAAATATTTCATAAGAATGATTCATGGGAAGTTGCAGGAGAATCAACGGAAGTTGCAATTAAAATTTTAGAAAAAAAAGCTAATTATAACCCTTTTCAAACAAGAGTTTTTGAACATCCATTTGATCCAAATCGAAAATTAATGAGTGTTGTTAATCATAGTCAAGATAATAAAAGCGTGTATGTTAAAGGAGCACCGGAAATGCTTATAGAAAAATGTGATTATGCGTATATTAAAAATAAAAAAGTTACACTCACGCAGAAAATTAAAGCAGAAATGATTCAAAAACAGCAAAGTCTTGCTAAAAAAGGTTTGCGTGTAATTGGTTGTGCGTATAAAGATTATGCGAATATGAATTTTCAGCGAAATTCTGTAGAATCAAAACTTATTTTTGTTGGTTTGATAGGCATTCGTGATCCTCCAGGAGAAAATGTTGCACAAAGTGTGAAAGAATGTCAAACTGCGGGATTAAAAGTTGTCATGATTACAGGGGATAATGCATTAACGGCAACTGCAATTGCAACGGAAATAGGGATTTATAATTCAAAACGTGATAAAGTTATAACAGGCGGGGAATTGGACAAACTTACCGATGAAGAGTTTCTTCAAGTTGCAGACTCAATTTTAGTTTATGCACGAACAACTCCGAAACAAAAACTTCGTATTGTAAATATATTGCAACAATTAGGGCATATTGTTGCAATGACTGGAGATGGGGTTAATGATGCGCCCGCTCTTAAAAAGGCAAATATTGGAATCGCTATGGGTTTACGTGGAACACAAGTTGCAAAAGAATCTGCTGATATGATACTGGCTGATGATGATTTTTCAACTATTACAAGGAGTATTGAAGAAGGAAGAAATATTTACTCAAATATGCAAAAGTTTATTTATTATTTACTTTCTATTAGTTTTGCACAAGTATTATTTGTTTTACTCTGTGTGCTTTTAGATGTTTCATTACCATTAACTGCGATCATGATAATTTTTATTAATATTTTAACCGCAGATTTAGGTGCGATTGCATTAACATACGAACCACCTTCTAAAGCAGTTATGACTCGAAAACCAAGAGATCCGACAGAGAGTATATTAAATGAGCGACTTGTATTTGGGATAATGCAAATAATACCGCTAGTTATGCTTATGGCATTTTCATTTTACATTTGGAAGCTTGAGATAGTTGGCGCAGGTTTACAATACTCGCAGTCTTTCATATTTGCATTTTTGACTGTTATGGCGATTACGCATACGTATAATTCAAAGAGTTTACATCGAAGTATTTTTTCCAAAATGTTTTTTGATAATATTGGTCTTCATGCAGGTAATATAACTGCAATTATTTTATTATTGTTAATAATTTACAGTCAACCGTTTAATTATTTATTCGGTACTACACCATTACTTTTGAGTGATTGGTTTGTAATACTTCTTATGGCTCCAATGCTAGTATTATTTGTTGAAATTCAGAAAGTTATTTTAAAAAATGAAAAGAAAAGTATTGTGTCAAAACACCAAATAGTACAACAATAGATATTTAAAGAATTAGAGTTTACTGTTTGCAATGTTATTTTCAAGATTAAATAAATTAGAACCGTCTAAATTAAAAGATAAGTATAATGTCTCGATTTCGCATGGGGACATAGACGATATTGGTTGGTTGTTTCATAAAGAGTTATCAAAAAATCCGAAAATATATTCGTTCACATTTCGTTCTCTTAAACGATCATTTTCATTGAATTCAAACGAGAATACTTTTTTTCAATCAAAAAAAAATAATAGGATTGATATTCGAGGTTCAGTTACTCATTCAATTAGTGATATTGTTGATGTTGTTGCTGGACATGAAAGGTTAGAATCCTTACATGATACTGATTGTTCTTTTGAACTTGCGTATAAACGCGTTCAAGGACGTTTTATGGTAAAAGAAGGGAGTCTGAGACTATTATTTGAAGACAGTGGTCAAGTTTATCAAAAGTGGTGTGACGATGGACTTGGAGTATTAGATTCAGGAAGTTATTTTCATTTATCTTCAGGTGATAGTTGCATGGCATGTGATGATATTCCACCAACGTATTTAAGACAAGAATTACTTAAATTAAGTTAAATATACTATACTCTTTAAATTTAACTTATATTTAGAAAATAAAAAAGAAAAGACTTATCGTCTTTGTAATGCAGAGCCAATCAATATTGCCGCTGTTACAATACCTGCGGTCATAACAATAATATTGCCTTCAGCAGATGCACCTGCCCATTCTGAACCAATTCGAATAACCCAAATAGTAAGCATAAAGTAAAATATACTTAATATTATTAGGATTATAGACGATGCAATTGTTAAAAGCAATGCAGCAATAGTCTGTAATACCGTACTTTGTTTTTTAACTACCATACATATTAGAATAGATAAATTGTTTATATAGTTTATGGCTTAAAATTGTACGAAAATTAGAAAAAAATAACTAGGGTTTTATTCTACTAAAACTCCACTTAAAGTTGCAGTTTGACCGGGTCGTGATGTAACTTTCACATTACCAAGTTTTGTTTTTACAATTGCACCTTTATTTAAGATATTTCGAATTTGATAGTTTCTGTTTGCTTTGTTTTCAACTACTGAATCAATATTTGCAACAACTATTTTTTTTGTTTTTGGATTTGCAACGGATATTTTTTCAACTGATGCAAGTTTTGTTTTTGTTCCACCACCAATTGTTCGTTGCGTTTTTGTTTTCGTTTTTTCAATTTTTGTTAAGATAGGTTGATTCACAACAGCAAATTGCCGACTTTTTCTATATGAAACGAGCCTTCCTCCTGTTGATTTTCTGTTACTTCGACTTCTTTCAATTGCCATAGTGTATGTGAATTTTCGTTTTATTTATAAATGTTATTATTTTTGTGGATTTGTCCCAAGAGTCTGTCTTGACTTGAAAAGCACATTGGTGAGCGAAATCAATATGGTTGGGATTTTGAATAGAACCTGTTTTTGTTAATATGGATGTGATTTCTTAAAATAGGACGATTAACAGTATAATCGGTATAATTGAAATTAATAAAATGATGATAAACCATATGATAATGAAGAATATCGCTTTATACCATTTTAATGAGAATTGTTGCATTATAACTAAAACGTATATGATATTAAGTATTATAATTAAAAACAACGAAATAATTATATCAAATAAATTATTAACACTCGTCGAATCAATATTCGCAATTAATGAAATAAAATACCCTACAAAACCAACAACATAGATAGTGGTTATTATTTCTTTAGTTAAAGTCTTTCGAAATATTATTGCTGTAATATATAAGGCTATTAATGAAATAAAAAAGCTGATTATTAACGATAATATAGTTATTATCATAAAAAATATGTATTTAGGTAATATATAAAGTTTCATACAATCTCATGATTTCACTATTAATTAACTCAATTACCATTAATTTTATAAATGGGTTAAAAATCACATATATAATTTGTTTATTTTATAATAAACAGAGGAACATACTATGGAACAAGCAAGACCATTTGACGCATTAAACGCAGCTCGAAATAAACGAGTTATCGTAGAATTAAAGAGCAACGTACAATTAGTTGGTGTTTTAAAAACATTTGACAGCCACATTAACATTTCATTAGAAGAAGCTGAAGAGCGTATTGATGGTGAAGTAAAGAGAAAACTCGGAACAACATTTGTTCGAGGAGACACTATCGTATTGATTACGTTGGCATAAGGAGTAATAAATGAGTAAAGGAACAGCAAGTCAAGGAAAACATGGACGTTCATCAAACCATATGCAGTGTCGAAGATGCGGATCACATTCGTTTCATAAGACGCGCGGTGTTTGTGCATCTTGTGGTTTTGGTAAGACTAGTACACGACGAAGTTATAATTGGCAAGTTGCATAATTTGCTTATTTTCTTTTAAATTAAGTTTAATAACATGCAATTTTTGTGAGGTTTTCTCGTATTATTGATAACTTTATGATTGTTATGACGATTAATTAAACAATTTTTAGAAATCAAAAGAATAAAAAAAACCTCCGCCATTAGATTTTGCATACACTGTTAAATTTTGAGTTGATTTCAAATTTGATTTGAATTCAATTCCAATTGTGTTTTTGGCAATGACGGGTGTAATGTAAACTGAATGAGTTTTGATATCTTTATATGATTTATTTGGGAGTTTAGAATGAGGACTTAATAAAAAATATCCTGAAATAAACGCAATTGCAGTTCCTGCAATTACATCTTCAATATGATGTGCTGCTTCATAGTATTTATCACCTTCTACTTGAAAAAAATCCATATCGGGATATTTTTGACGAGGTATTAGTCGACTGATTCCAGTTAATGATGCGAGTATTAAATCATCTTTTGCTACATCAAAACCGAATTTTCTCCATTTGTACACTGCTCCCGTAAACGCTGCATTAGTATGACCGCTTGGAAATGAATAATTACCTCCACCAGGTCTTGGTCTGTTTAAACCAATTTTTAGTCCATTTGTAATAACTGCATTTGTAAGTGCATAATACCAAAATTCTTTTGTATCTTGATTTTCTCTTGCAAGACCCCATGAGTCAATTAAAGTAGCATATTGTATCTCATCACCAAGTTTGACTAAAGACGAATAATCTTTTGAAATTATATCGACTAATGATGATTTAGATGTGTATGGATAAGATGGATCAGGCTTTTTATCATCATAATCATCTGATTGTGCGTTTACCGAATTAGAAGAAAAAATTGAAGTTGCAAAAATCCCTAATATTGTAAGTAATTTCGATATTCTATTCATTACAGCATTTTTTTTATTTGTGTAATTAAAATATCGCTTCATACATATGTTTAAATTATATAGCAATATAGAAGTATCTATACACGATTTTTAACTTAACTATATTTGATAGAAACATTTCGATATTTACTTTTATTATTTTAAGTTCATCACTTCATATACGGTTCGCATATTTTCCAAGCAGTATTCATTTTATTTCTGGCTTCATATAAAGTCTGAGTTGTTTGAGAAAGTTCGTATGCAAGTTTTATTCTTCCACGTTTGAAATCACCATCTGCTTGTCGTTGGATGTTATCAGCTAATTTTTCAATAAAACGAGCGGTTTGATCATATGCCATATTTCCAATTGATTGTGCTAATTCATCAAGTGTTCCTGTAAAGTTTGTAACTGTTCTAGGATGTTTTTCCATAAATATCGAATAATTATGGAATTATATAAATTTTGAGTATATATATCTATGTCTTTTGCAATTCAAAGTCACAATATTTATATACCCAATTTCATTTAGACAGTATATGTTTCAAAGAAAATCACTCTTCAATTTAGTTGGTATATCCAAATTACATTTAATTGTTGCGGGCTTACTTACTTTGTTAATCTTTTATGTTTTTCGACCGTGGATTCATCCGTTTGTAATGAGTCTATATAAAAACCCCCTATTAGTCATTTTAATAATTACAGTGGGAGTTTTTATTATAACGTTTTTATCTCAATTAAAACGAACGTCACTTATTGTCGGTTTAGTAATTGTTGTACTTCTTGTATTATTAGCATTATCGCCATTAATTGTGCAACTTCATATTGTTTCCCAAACAGATTATGCTATTATTGATACATTACATGATTCAAGTTCAGCAAGAGTTGTACCTTTAGCAGTTGCAAATCGGTATGGTATTGATAGTTTACAAAAATCTCGTGAAACTCTTGGTCAATTCAGGGTAATTTCAGTTGAAAACACACAATATTGGGCTGCAGCTCGTATTCCAAACACTCCGCTTCTTTATTTTTTACAAAAAGTTGAAGGATTAATGCTTGTAAATGCACAAAGTATTTCAAAACAAACGCAATTAGTTGATCAACGTTTTAAAGTTAGTGAAGGGATAGGTATATTTGATGATATTTATTGGAATCTACACAAAAAAAAATATTTTGTTGACGTGGCAGAAATTTTTTATGCGTATGATCCAAAAAATGACTCGTATTATATTGTCGCCCCGTATATCGAATATGAATTTTCATTTCCAGTTATGATTCCAAAATTTGGAGGTATATTTTTGGTTGATTCAAATGGTCAGATTCGTGATATTTTATCAACTGAAGTTTCAAATTATTCTTTTTTACAAGATTCGCGATTATATCCTGAAAAACTAGCGAGATTAACAGTTGAATCGTATGCATATCATAAAGGATTATTTAATGCGTGGTTTTTACATGAAGATCAAGTTGAAGTTGCAGAAGTTGCGGCTTCAGCAAATGATCAACCATTTTTAATGAACACAAAAAATGGTTTAAAATGGGTGGTTGCTGCTGAGCCATATGGACAAAGCCGAGGTGTTTTTAAACTATTTTTTGTTGACGCTCAAACGGGTAAAGTCGAATTATTTGAATTAGACCCTGGTGATACTCTCATTGGGCCTGTTCGAGTGGTTAGTTTTGTTCGTTCCCAATTTCCAACAATAGATTGGTCGGTAAATCGAGTTATTGAACCACGACCTTTTGTTAAAAATAATACGCTCTTTTGGTTATTGTCTGTTGTTCCTAATGATTTTTCAGGAATTTCACGAACAGTTTTAGTTAATGCCAAAACAAATGAAGTTACATTGTTCAATGAAACGAATGAATCTTTTGAACAAGAACTCATACTTGAAGATTTTGATATAAGTGGTGTTACAAATCAAACAGTACAAAGTGGTTTACAACGCGAGGAACAAATCCAACAAAAAGTCGATGAGTTGTATGTTTTATTAGCTGAATTAGAATTACTTTTGGCTGAGGAGTGAGATTGTTGAGATTTTTATACCCATTATATTTAAAAAATTTGATATAGAGGGTATGACTTTGTGAACGAGAATTTTAAAATAACTGTTTAACTATTGAATCATATTATTTTGTCATTTTCTTATAATTCTTAACCCGGCTTCATCTAAAAATAACATAATGAGGAAAAACACGCACGCACATTTTACTTAAGAGTCCCGCTATGAGTAATTACCAAAATTCAGTTGCATAAATCGTTGGAAAGTTACGTCTTCCAACGGTGTTGAACAATATAATTGTTCAACAATCACTGAATTTTCTGACTTTATTGCAAGGTGTGTATCTTCTCTAAAATTATTTTTTGGATGAAGCATCTTAACCCGATAAGTATATAAATGAATTTAAGGTGCAACAGTATATGAACATCAAAGTTGGTTTAGAGATTCATGGATATATTGCTAGTCAAACAAAATTATTTTGTGGTTGTGCAATTAGTGATTCTGCAAAACCAAATACGAATATTTGTCCCGTTTGCACTGGTCAACCAGGTTCTAAACCAAAAGCAACAAATAAACAAGCTTTAGAAAATGCAATTAAAATTGGATTAATGCTAAATTGTACGATTAATAAACGATTATTATTTCAACGAAAACATTATTCATGGCCTGATTCACCAAATAATTATCAACGGACAATGTCAGGCTCATATGCTGTACCAGTTGGTGAAAATGGCGAATTTGAAGGTATTAAAATTACTGAAGTACATTTAGAGGAAGATCCAGCTAAGTGGGATCCACAAACAGGTGAAATTGATTATAATCGCGCAGGCGTTCCTTTAATAGAAATAGTAACTGAACCTGATTTTACGAGTTCTCAACAAGTTAAAGACTGGTTAGATAAATTAATTACAACTTTGTCATATCTTAAGGCAATTCAAAAAAAAGCTGGAATTAAAAGTGATGTCAATGTTTCAATTGAACCGAAATATGAGCGAGTTGAGATTAAAAACGTAAATTCACAATCAGCAATTAAAGAAGCAATTGATTTTGAAGTTTCTCGACAAGAAAAAGAAGTTCAAGCACAAAACGCTATTCCGATGCAAACACGAGCATGGGATGATGCGCAAAAAGAAACGCTTTTTATGCGAAGTAAAGAATCTGCACAAGATTACATGTTTATTCCTGACCCTGATATTCCGTTTATTAACATTTCTCAAGAGTATATTCAAATATTAAAAAATGATTTAGTTGAACCACCAAGTGTCAAAGAAAGAAGACTTATTACACTGGGTGTTTCAAAAGATGATGCGTTAGTTTTAAGCAAACAATATGAATTAATTGTGTTATTTGAAAAATTTGCAAAAGATATACCAATTAAAATTTTAATTACATTCTTACGTCGTGAAGTTGTTCGAATTGCAAATTATAATAAAAAAGAATTAGATGAATTAATATTTGATGAAAAAGAATTACATACGTTGTTTACATTAATAAAAGACAATAAAATAACAACGAATGTTGCACAAAAAATTCTTGAATCGTTATTATTAGAGTCGTTTGATGTTTCAAAATATGTTAAAGAAAATGGTTTAGTATCGGTTTCGGACACATCAAAACTTGAAGAAATTGCAAAACAAGTTATAACACAAAACCCTGATGCGGTTTCTGATTATAAGTCGGGAAACGAAAAATCAATAAATTTTTTAGTTGGTCAAGTTATGCGTCAAACAAAAGGAACTGCAACTCCAAATGTTGTGTTAGATGTTTTAAAATCAATTTTATAGTCGAAATTTTTTTTTCAATTCATTCATTTTGTGTGGTTCTAATAATGCTTCGTATACCATAAATTTAATTTTGGGATGAATCAAAAAATTGTCTTTTCGAACAAGTTGGATAAATTCATCAAAATCTGCAAAACACACTTCAATTTTTTCTCCGCCATCAAGTTGTTGTTCACAGACTTTTTTTGCATTAAATCCAATATAATATATCTCATCTTGGTGTACTTTTGAATTATCATTAATTTCTAAAAATAATGAAATGTCTTGTGCTTTAAAACCTGTTTCTTCTAATAATTCTCGTTTGACAGCACAAAGAGGATCTTCGTCAATTTCAATTTTTCCCGCAGGAATAGCATAGTACTGCGATCTTGCCGGTTGTTCTTGTTTTAAGTAGATTATTTTTTTGTCTTTGGTAACAACAAAAATCCCGCAGACAGGTTGTTTTATTCCATACTCAAATGTTTGTGTTGTACCATCAAACATTTCTTGTTGCCATTGATAAACATCGAGTAAGATTCCAGAAAAAACTTTTTCTGCTGATTGTGGTATTTTAGTCATTTGTAAACTTTAGAAAGGTCTTGTGCAGTCTTTTTAAAGTTTTTTATGTTTTGAACAATCATATTTACAGAGCTACTTCCTGTTGTGTAGACAAGAATTTTTCCGTTTTGAAATATTTTATTTAAAACACCTTGTTCAGTATCAATGTGATCAAACATGGTGTAATAAATTTGTGTTCTTTTTTTATAAAATAATCCTGAAAATTGCATTATTCGTTTTGTTCGGATTTCATATGATTTGACATTTAAGTACCATAAGACTACTGGTATAAGTGGTATTGTAATAATAAAAATAAAACATAAAAATAGTGCATTTGCAAATTTTGGTTTAATTGTATATATGGTTTTATCGTTTTTATCAAATAGAGTTTGTTCAAAACAATTATCTATATATGGAATTCGTACGCTATTTGATATGCCTGATTTTTGTCCGTTTTGTTGAGTAACTTGTCGCTCACCTGCTACATCAATTTGTGTTGTACCGTTTTGTATAAAAGGATATGTGATGTCTGTTCTTCCTTTGACATTCTCATATGCAATAAAGAATTTTTTTTTAATTAAAATTCCTCTTTGTATTTCTATATAAGTTTTATACAATTGTATGTTTGTGATTTTTGTTTTAATAAATTGCCAAATTCCTACAAAGAGAAATATCGCAAATGCACACGCCGCGAAAAGCAATTCAAAAGGAATTGTTGTTTGATTAAAAATCGTAATGATGATTGTGATAATCGGTATGAGAATTAAAATCGGTATGTAACGAGATAAAAATGCAATTATCGTAAATGTTGGCTTTACTTTCTTTTGAACTTTTTTCTCAGTAAATTTATGTACTTCTTTAATATAATCGATAAGTTTTTTTTGCATTTTTATGTGTGAAAATTTTATTGTTTGACCTGAACCGATTGACCAAAATTCAATACTACAAGTTCCAAAAAATTTGTCAATAATATCTTCGGAATAGATAACACCTGTAATTCGTTTATCTTGAAATTCTACATGCTTTTTTCGTAAAAACGAAAAGTTTTCAATTGTACTATTTTCCGTAATGATATAGGTTGTTTTGTAAATAGCAATTAATTTTGTAATAAATCCAATAAGTAAAAATGGCCAAATTGGAGGGATTAGTAATAATGGAATAAGAAATAATAGCGAAAATAATGCGCGAGCAGTATGCATTTTTGTTTGAAATAACGTCTGTTTTGATTTTTGATTTTTGTTTGTTTGCTTTTGTGTCTTTACAACTTTTGAAGTTTTAACTGTCTGAGTATTCTTAATCATTTTTGGTTTTTGGTTTTTTGCAAGGTTTGCAATATGTTTTTGGATAAAATCTCCGTTTGGAACATTTGAAAATACGATATTATTTTGTGATCCTTGACAGCTTACAATGATAGTATATGTTTGAATTATTCTATCAAATATTGTTTGTTCAACTGAAGCATCGGCAATATTTTCAACAGGGATTATATCAAATTTTTTTGTTAAAAAACCTTCTGCGTATGTAACTGCATCATCATAAACAATATATGTTCGCATTTGTAAATCTAAAAAACGAATAATGAGGCGGAAAAACAAAAATAATAGTCCTAGAATAAACGTGATTCCTACAAATGTTAAAAGAAATATATTATTTGAAATATAATCTAAAAAGCTCAGGATAATTGTTCCACTTGTAATGAGTAAAATAATAATAACAAATAAAAACCCGAAAATTTCTTGAAACAATTGAATTAAGATTGCAATTGTTTTAGGTTGTTCTTGTGCAAGTATTTTTTTTCGTTTTAATGAGAAACCATTTTTTTGTAATATATTTTGGATTTCTTCATAAATTATGTCCCCTTTTGTGATATTTTGCAAAAAAACTTGTGACAATGAACTTCCTGCTGATTCAATTCGAATGTGTGATGTCTCAAAGAGTTTAAATTCAATAAATGGTTTAACTTGTTCTAAATGAGTTATATTTTTTATTGTTAATTCTGACTGAAATTGTGAAAAAATTCCTCCACCATATCGAATTATTCGATCTTCGTAGAATTCATAACGTTCTTTTGAAAATGAAATCGTAATTGAAAGAAATAAGTATGTATATAAAATCGCGATGACTGCAATGAAAAAAGAGAGTGCGATTGGATAAACATTTAATAAAACTATTACTCCAACTATGAGAACAATAAGTGTAAAAATAGTTAATTTGGCAATTGAAAACCAAACATATGCTATTTTTTCTGGTTTGTATTCTTTAAGCATCTTTGTCATCGGTAAATATCTCTTTTGCACTTGTTTTTATTCTATTTTCAAAATCAGTAACAGTTTCTCCTTCTTGACGAGTAATATCTAATTTTTGCATAAGTTTTTTGATAACTTCTTTTTCATCAAGACCTGCAAGCGTTATTTGACCTAAATGTTCAGTTATAAGGTCATCTTGTAAATGTTCAGTATCTGATATTTTTATTTGTTGAGTGAATGTGTTTTCCTGTATTGCAGTTGTATTTTTAAGGATAATATGTGCTCCTTTTTTATAAAATGTATTATAAATATTTTCAAAATCAATGTCTGTTATTGCTCCTTCTTTTATTTTTCCAAATAGTCGAAGTGTTATAATTGCATCTGTATAATCATGTTTTTGAGAAAGTATTTTTTCTGTTATTTTATTTGTTGTACATCCACTGACGTCTATTTTAATTGATATGTGAGGTTTAATTGGTATTTGATGAATATCAGATTGTAGTTGTTCATTTTGTATTGTTGTTATTGCATATGACCCTGTTGAGAGTTCTTCAATTTCAGCAAAATTATTAGGAAATGTTGGACCTGGATAGACGATTCGACCATATGGTTGAATATCTTCGCAATATCTATAGTGAACATGACCGCCCGCATAATATGTGAATTTTTTTGGAAGATAGGAAAGAGGTGGAGCTGAGATATCTTTGAGTTTTTTTGGTTTTAATTCTTCAAGTGCACTGTGAAATAAGAATATTTTCGTTCCTACTTCTTCTTCAAGTGATTCTCTATCTAAAAGTTCGTAGTATTGTTTTTCAAGACCTTGTGAGCGGCCAAGAATTCCGCAGAGTTTAATATTGGTTTTTGGGTCAATGGTGAATGTAAGTTTGAGTTTGTCATCATCAGTCATTGTTGCTTTTAGCACATTTACAATGAGTTGTGCTTCTTCTAAGACTTCAAGCATGGATTTACCTGAATGAGAATAATCATGTGAACCTGCAATACAATAAACGGGTATGTTATGATGTTTAAGTCGTTGGAGTTGCGTAACAGTGAATTTTAAAACGTCTATACTTGGAAGTGCGGTATTAAACAAATCTCCTGAAATAATAAGAAAGTCGATTTTGTTTTCAATACAAATCGAAATGATTTTTTCAAATGATTTTTGGCTAATTTCTCGTAATTTTTCATCTCTCCAAGAACCTAAATGACAATCTGCAATATGTATAAAAGTCGTGTTCATAAAAAGAGGTAAGTTTGTTGATTCTTTAAATGTTTAGGTTTTTGTCTGAGATCATTCGTGAAGATGTTCAACTTGTAATTTTGCACTTGTTAATATTCGATTCATATTAATATGTTTCTTATTCAGTGCATATAATGCAATTATGAGCATACTCTCGCTCCAACCAAGCGGTGAATTTTCGTTATGAATATTTGTGTTTGAATAATACAACTCGGGAACTTCGCCTTTTGCATTAATTGTTTCTAATGCTTTTTGTTCGTATTCTTTAGCTTTTGGTTCATCACCAAGTTTTTTATAAATAAGTGCTAACCATGAAAATCCAAAAGTCCATTCAGCTTCTTCACTATGCCCATCCTTATTTTTGTTGTAATAATAATCATTTTTATATCGAATGACACCTTTTCGTTTGACAAGATGATATTCAACATTTTTGAGGATATCTTTTGTTTGTTGCACACTGACAACATTGTATGGAAATATAAGTGATAATTGTGCAAGATCAACAAATTTTTTATCAGATTCTCGTGGTAGTAAATGATTTAATGCCATTCGTCCGTTTCGAATAGTATCTATAGGTACATGAATTTTTGGAATTTTTTTTACTGCAATAAGTCCTGCAAGACATGCTCCAACTGATGATGCATGAACTTCTTCATCTTCTTCCCACATACCGCTGTCATAATCTTGCCAGTATTGAAGCGATTGTAGATATGAAACGAGTTTTTGTACTATTCTGTAATCATCTTCATTATCCAGAACATTTTGTTTTTTGTGATAGAGTTCTCCTATTAAAAATAAAATTGCACCTATTGCATCATTTTGTTTATTACCCCAATCTTCCCAGAATTCATCAAATGTTTCTGGATGAAATCGAGCATGTATATATTCATGTTTATGCTGAGGTTTTTTTTTAATTGCATGATCAATTTTATATTCGTGTTTTAAAAAAATATGTAACAGTGCGCGTGCAGTTTTTTTGACAGTTTTATAATCATTAAGTATTAAAAATGCAAGCGCTTCATAAAAATTATCTCTTAGCCAACTTTTATCATAACCTGTATCGACCTCTTTGGATGATGCCGCAAATAAACCGCTTTGATATTGAAGATTTTCGAGAATCACAATGTGTTGCTTAATGATATCTTTGACCGAAATGCTCTTCATAGAAATATATTAACTTAGTTCATTTTTAAATGTGTGTTACTTTTTACAAGTTACAATTACTTTGCAAAAATCATACAATTCGTGATAATTTTTGAATTTGGTTGGATTTCGACAAGATTACTTTTGTTACTATTTGAACTTCGTAAGTTTACAATTTTGTATGTTTCGTATTTATATTTTTGGAGATAAGCGATTATTTCGTAGCTATTTGTTTTAAAACTTTTCCAATTATGCGGATGTAATTCTAAAAAAAGCGTTGGTTTTGCTTTTTCCAATATATCGTTCATTCCTTTGAGAACTTGCATTTCTGCTCCTTCAACATCAATCTTAACTAAATCGGGTTTTTGTTTTTTATTCTTATATATTGAATCAAGTGATTTCATTTGAACAACTGTATCACCTTTTTCAGAAATACTTAGTGCGGGCGATATTGTATTTGGAGTTTTAATTGTAATAGATTTGTTTGAATCTCCAATTGCAATATTTTGTATCTGAGTTTTTTTAAGATTATTTAATTGGATATTTTTTTTTGAAATTTTTGAAACTCGTACATCAATTTCATAACCAGTTACATTTGCATTACTTAAAACTCCCGCAATACACGTAAAAAAACCAATGTGAGAACCAATGTCGATAATTTCTTTTTTATTTTTACAATTTTGTGCAAATAATTTTGTTACGGTTTCTTCATGTATTGATTTTGAATCATATCGTGGAAAAAACCATTTTTTCGAATAAATATCTTGTGTTGTAAATATAACAGTTTTATGTTGTAGGGTTAGTGAATATTTTTTGATATGACCATATTTTATTTTGAGTAAAAAGGTGGGGTATAACCACCAGTATAGATTGCTAAGGGTTGATTTTGGTTCTTTTAATGCATAGATCAGAAAGGAGATTTTATTCATTTTTGTCATACCTACATTGTTTTATTTTATCATATATATTTTTGTTTTTATTTAAAATTTTGCTTTATATTTATTCACTTTTGTATACATTCTTAATAACTCAAACACTAAATCACATTCCTTGAAGTTTTATTTTTTGCGTTTGTGTATTTTTTGATTTCTGAATAACGGTGTAAAATAACGGTATTTTAATTGGCATTGCAAATCGACCAAAATTACTGGTGAGTATTGCTTCTCCTTTATCTAAAGACGCAATTTGTTTTGCATCATCGC
This sequence comes from uncultured Methanosarcinales archaeon, assembly GCA_964624275.1. GTDB lineage: Archaea > Nanobdellota > Nanobdellia > Woesearchaeales > DATGWN01 > CAZUXP01. The sequence goes on along the minus strand of CAZUXP010000008.1, from coordinate 10,474 downwards.
TTAAATCTTGTGCGGCACTTTCAATCACCGCGTTACGCTCGCTTGCCATTTCAATACCAAGTATTATTTTTGTATTCATATTAGCCAAAATTTCTTTAGGGATAAGTGATGGGAGTTGTGTAATTGCACAAAGACCAACGTGAAATTTTCTGCCTTCTTTTGCAATTGTTGCAAAAATATTTGATCCTTGTTCAAGTACGTCTTTACCTAAGACTCGAAGCGCTTCTTCAAGTACAATTGATACAATTGGTTTAGTGTGTAATGTTCCCTGTTGTCGTGAATATCGATACGAATCAAAAATTGCGTTGGTAATAAGACTTGAAAGTAAAAGTTCACTTTGACCAAGTAAACTTGAAGTGTCTATGATAATTGTTTTTGCTTGCTCAATAAATTGATTAATATCAGTTAATGTTGAAAGTCCTACATTTTGTTGATAAATTCCGTTACAGTGAAGCGTATTTTGGTGTATTTGTATATCTAACAATCTGCATAATCGTCTGATAACTACCTGTCTGGTGCTTTCTTGAAAATCAAAAGATAATTCTTTTTGTAAGACAATTGCTTCAATCCAATTTTGTTTGTATTCTTTATAGTAAAGCGTGAGGAGTTCTTCTTGAGGTTGCGTAAAATTTGTGACACCAAAAAATTGTTTCGGGTGTAGTAATGTGAGATTAATACTTAATGTACGTGCACCAGGTGGTGGATTCGTTGTTGTATAATAGATTCCATTTGAATTCCAGTTGGGATGATCTTTTAATCCGTGTGTGGTTCGACCAAAATATTCGTCGTGAGGGTCAAAGACAACAAAAGACGCAGTTTGTTTTTGAATACCGTCCCAAAGCAATGTTGACATTAGGTTACTCTTTCCTTTCCCAGTTGTCGAAGGAATTAAGATATGATGTGAGAGAACTTTTTGAATATCAAGTCCAATTTGTACAGGTAATTCTTTCGAACCGCTTCGAAGGTTTCCAAATTGTAATTGGTCTTGTGTTTGTTGTAGAAAAGTGAGATCTTTTTCGGTAACTTCTCGCACTGTACTAAATTGTTTTGGGAGATTTTTTGCAATACTTGCATTTGTATTTTTAATTTTCAAGAGTGTTTTTACGTGTGCGATTGTATAGTTACGTAAATGTTCGTCGTATAGTTTAACGGGTTGTTCTTCTTCTAAAAACATACCTGAGACAAGTTCTAAATTTTGTTGAGATATTTGTGAACCGTATGAAATATTGTAAACTTGCACAAGCATTACTTCATCTTGTGACTCTGCGATTAATAATTCTCCAATTTCAATTGGTTGACTATTTTTTTGTCGAATAGTAAGTTTTCCAAATTCTCCGCCAATAATTTGTCCTTTTATATTATTCATAATACTATGTAAGAACGGATGCTTATTTATATGTATTTGGATAGAAAATAGTTTTGAGAATTTAAACTCTACACGAAATTGTGTGTTTGAATTTTTTTTGTATTGAAATTAAATGCGCAATCTCTCGTTCTGAAATTCCGCAACCATTAAGTTTTAAACCCCAAAGTAGTCCTTCATAAAATTCTTCTTTGTAATGAGATATATTTTTTGATAATCCAATTAATTCATCGAATAATCCATATTCAAATGCAACTGTGAGTAATTCAACACTTCGAATGGTTCGAAT
>CAZUXP010000008.1:0-8812 GCA_964624275.1 uncultured Methanosarcinales archaeon | reverse complement strand
GTGTAATCGATGTGCAAATCTTTTTGCAACTCGCGATGGTGTTTCAATTAAATATCTCATGGTTCGTTCATCCACAACAAGCGTATGACTCCCGCTTAATTGCATGAGCGCGATGGCTTGAACTTCTCCTTCGTGAACAATTTTAATTGGATTCCCCCATGCGTAAAATGTCGTATTACACAAATCCATGAGTTGTTTTGTTTTTAGTGTGAGTTTATCGGATGGTATTTCTCTAAGTGCGTGGGATTGAATGAGTTGATTTACAAGAAATGCTTCAAGTTTATGTTTTTTTGTTTGTAGTGGTTTTTCAATCAACTCGTTTTTGACAGCGTGTGGGATAATAAATGTTCCTTTTGTGAGCTGCTGAATATCTTGTATAATCCAAAGTAATCCGTTTAATGCAAGTGATATGATTGGTCCCGCATCAAAAGTTAGTCTGAGTTCAGATTGTTTAAAGAGTGCTCGTGTATATGCAAGTCTTTTTTGAAGATTTTGTACAGAGTCAGTTCCGTCATCATTAATTTTTGTTTTTCCAACATAGTTATAAAGCTCCCATTGAGAAATCCCAAGTGTTTGTGCACTTTGAGCCATTGAAATGCCGTGATAATAAAGGCTTGAACTTTTTTTAATCTTGGCTTGTTCGATAATATGCATAATATGTTTTTGAAATTGTTTTTCATGTTGTGATATGTGAGAAAGTATTTCGGCAATAACTTGATCATATCCAACAATATTTGAATTGGTAAGATGTTTTAGGGCAAGTTCAAATAAATGTGCAAATTCATCTGCAAATTCTGGTTTTTGTTCAACTATTTTTTGCACGGTGTATAGTGCAATAGAAATATCGGTTGAATATTTATCTTGAAATACTGATGAATTATGAATCGTTTGATTACTCAGTTCTATTAAAATACTAAAATGGCGAGATTTAAGTGATTCAATCACTTTGGGAAGAATTGTTTGAATATCATCAATAATTCGTTTATTAACATACATATTGTACAGTATTTGGAGTATTCTTTTTAAGTATTTTGTACTACGTTTGAGAGTGAACAAATTTTGGTGTAATTTAGCGCAAATGTAAATGGGAATCGAGATTCTTTGCAACATTTCGTAGTTCATTGCATGTTTTTTTAAAATCTTCTTCAATTATATCTACAAGTGCTTGTAAACTCTGAACTCGTAATTCGTACCTATTTCTATTATTAATAATGATGCCTGTTTCTAAAAGTTTGTTAAGATGATGCACAACTGTTCCTCGTGTAAGATGAAGTCTTGCAGCTAGCTCGTCGCTTGAAATAAGATTGGTATTACGTGATTCTTTAATAAGTTCGATAAATATTCGAAAACAAGTTCGATCTTTATCGCGAAGATTAAATAAGCCTAAACTCCCCGCAAACCATTGAAGTTCATCATTAACTGAATGAAACTCCGGCTTTTTTGTTCGAACAACAGTTATTTTTTGTATGATGAAATTCATATACAATGTGTGTGGGAACTCATATATAAATCTTGTCAATCTTAAGTCAACAAACCAAAAAGTTTATAAATAAGTTTTGTTTTCACACAGTTCGTTGATTTAAACTCAACAAAAAAAGGTTTTAAAATGACGAAAAAAACGAAGAATTCGGAAAAATCCGAAACAAAAAATACTGTTTCGAGCGAACAAGAGTCGCAATCACCTGATTTAGTTGAAGATTTGCAGAAACAAATCGCAGAATTAACTGATTTATTACAGCGCACGCGTGCTGAGTTTGCAAATTATCAAAAACGAATGGAAGATCAGCAAAAAATTCAAGAAAAATTTCGAGCTGAACAAATAATACAAAAATTTATTCCCATTTATGATAATTTTACACTAGCGATGTCGCATACTGATAATCCGCAAGAATGTGTTGCAGGTGTACAAATGATAAGGCAACAGTTTTGGGATGTACTTGCAAATGAAGGAATAAAAAAACTTGATTTGAACGGTAAGCTTTTTGATCCCCGAATTGCTGAAGCAATACAAATAACAACTGATGAAACAAAAGAAGACAATATCATTGTAAAAGAAATTACAAAGGCATATCTTTTACATGATAAGGTGATTCGGCATGCAAAAGTTGTGGTAAATAAAAAGAATAGAGAATCGGAACCTGACACAATTATTAATGAGGATGAAAAAAATGAATGAACAAGTCCAAGAACAACCGGTGAAAAAACGATTGTCAACACAAGCACTTATTAAGTTTTTTTTAGAAATAAGTACTGACATTGAAAATTTAGTTGTATGTAAACCCGATAATGTAACTTTGGTCACAAGCGATCAACAAGTGTATGAAGCATTGTGTTGTGTAAATCAATATAAGATGGTGAATCCATCAAAATTAGTTAAACTCTTTGAATCAACACAGATTCATCATGAGGAGCGAGTTATTGTAACTCCTCAAAAAATAACAGAATTACAAAAAGGTATTGGAGAAGAATATTTTTAACAGAAAAAATAACGCGAGGAATGATATTATGGCAAAAATAATAGGAATAGATTTAGGAACAACAAACTCCTGTGTGAGTGTATTAGAGGGTGGAAAACCAACTGTAATTACAAATGCAGAAGGTGGACGAACGACTCCAAGTGTAGTCACACTTAAAAACGGTGAGACAATTGTGGGTGTACAAGCAAAAAATATGGCAATCACGGATCCAAAACATACCGTTCGAAGTATTAAGCGATACATGGGTGAGGATCATAAAGTTTCAATTGAAGACAAAGATTATACTCCGCAAGAAATTAGTGCAAAAATTTTACAGAAAATAAAACGTGATGCGGAAAATTATCTTGGTGAAGAAGTTAAACAAGCAGTAATAACTGTTCCAGCATACTTTAGTGATTCTCAACGTCAAGCAACAAAAGATGCAGGAGAAGTTGCTGGTTTAGAAGTATTACGAATTGTAAACGAGCCAACAGCAGCAGCGCTTGCCTATGGTCTTGATAAAGGTGAAGAACACACAGTATTAGTATTTGATTTTGGTGGTGGAACATTTGATGTTTCTATCTTAGAATTGGGTGATGGTGTGTTTGAAGTAAAAGCAACAAACGGGGATAACCATTTAGGTGGTGATGATGTTGATGATTTATTGATAGATTATATTGTTGATGATTTCAAAAAACAAAATGGGATTAATTTGAGAGAGGATGCTTCAAGTTTACAACGATTGAAAGAAGCAGCTGAAAAAGCAAAAATTGAATTGTCGTCAAAAACATCAACGAACATTAATATTCCGTTTATCACAGCGGATCAGAATGGTCCAAAACACGTCAATTTAGATTTATCTCGTGATAAATTTGAGATTTTACTTAAACCAATTTTAGATAAATTAGTAACTCCGACAAAACAAGCATTAAAAGATGCAAAGATGGATGAATCAAAAATTGATAAAGTTATCTTTGTTGGTGGTTCAACACGTATTCCTGCAGTACAAAAATTAGTAAAAGATATTGTGGGAAAAGATGGTGATAAATCTGTGAATCCTGATGAAGTTGTTGCTATGGGTGCAGCAGTACAAGCAGGTATTTTAGGTGGAGATGTCAAAGATGTTTTACTTTTAGATGTAACACCATTATCACTTGGTCTTGAAACACTTGGTGGGGTAATGACTCAGCTAATTGAGAAAAATACAACAATCCCAACAAAAAAATCGCAAGTCTTTAGTACGGCTGCCGATAATCAAACTGCCGTGACAATTCATGTACTACAAGGTGAACGGCCAATGGCGCAGGATAATAAATCATTGGGTCGGTTTGACTTAGTTGGAATCCCGCCAGCACCTCGTGGTGTGCCACAGGTTGAAGTAACATTTAATATTGATGCGAATGGAATTGTGCATGTATCTGCAAAAGATTTAGGTACAGGTAAAGAACAGTCGATTAAGATAACTGCATCAACAAATCTTTCAAAAGAAGAAATTGAAAAGATGAAGCAAGAAGCAAAAGATAATGAAGAATCCGATAAGAAAAAACGTGATGAAATTGAAATGCTTAACAAAGCAGATGCACTTGTATTCCAATTTGATTCAATGAAAAAAGAATTAGATGGTAAAGTTGATGCAAAAGAAATCGAGGGTGTGCAAACAGAAATTGATGCATTAAAAAAACTCTTAGATGAAAAAGACAAGGATGTGTCAAAAATACAGACTCAGTATGAGACTGCAAATAAAAAATTACAAGAAGTGTCAACAAAATTGTATGAGCAAGCTGCGAAAGCTGCACAAGAACAACAAGCTTCAGGTGCTGAGCAAAAAGACGATAAGAAAAAAGACGAAAATGTTGTTGATGCTGAGTATAAAGAAGAGTCTGATGACAAAAAAGAATCCAAAAAAGATTCTAATAAAAAAGACGAAAAGAAGAAGGAGTAATTCCTTCTTTTTTTATGTATTAGGGGTGAGAAAATGAAACAAAATAATCAGCTCGATTTAGGTGTGATAAGTGAATACTATGAAATAAAAAATGGGAAGTTAATACCTATTGCATTTGTTTTATAACCCTATTATTTATATAAGATGAGATTTTAGATGATACCATGCCACAAGACTATTATGACACATTAGGCGTTTCAAAAAACGCAAGTAAAGATGATATTAAAAAAGCATATAAGAAGCTTGCAAAAAAATATCATCCTGATTTGAATAAGGATAATCCTAAATCTGAAGCTGAATTTAAAAAAGTAAACGAGGCAGCCAAAGTATTATTGGACGATCAAAAACGTGCACAGTATGATCAATTTGGTTCGGCTGACATGGGAGGTTCGAGTGGTTTTGGTAACGGGGGTAATCCATTCGGTGGTGGATTTTCAGACGGTTTTGGTGGTTTTGAAGATATTTTTGATTCGGTTTTTGGTGGCAATCCGTTCGGTAGTGGTTCAAGACAACAAGTACGTCGTGGTTCTGACTTATTATACGAACTAGAAATCACACTTAAAGAAGCTGCGACTGGTGTACAAAAAGAAATTTCAATCACTAAACAAGATACATGTGAAACTTGTAGTGGTCGTGGGTATGAAAAAGATGAAGATGCTGTGACTTGTGATGTATGTCATGGTTCAGGTAGAGTAACGCGTCAACAACGAACTCCGTTTGGTATATTTCAAACACAGAGTGTTTGTTCGGCATGTGGTGGAAGTGGTATTAAAATAAAAAAAGCATGTCACACGTGTCATGGTTCTGGTCGAGTAAAAAAGACTAAAAAATTACAAGTCGATATTCCAGCTGGTATTATGGATGGACAAAGACTTCGAATGCAATCGGAAGGAGAATCGGCAGGTCGCGATGGACAAAATGGTGATTTATTTATTGAAATTCATATAAAACAAGATGATATTTTTGAGCGTGATGATAATGATATTGTTGCATCAGTAAAAATCTCATACGCACAAGCTGTTTTAGGAAGTGAAATTTCGGTTCCAACCTTAACAGGTTCTGCCAAACTCACAATTCCAGCTGGAACACAGAGTGGAACACTATTTAAAATGAAAGGTAAGGGAATACCTCGTTTGCAAGGTTTTGGAACAGGGGATCAGTATGTAAAAGTGATTGTTGATGTTCCGACAAAATTAACAAAAAAACAAAAAGAGTTAATTCATGAATTAGATGGTGAATTTGGTGGAACAATAAAATCAAAAAAATCTTTTGTGCAAAAATTAAAAGAAGTTTTGGAATAAAAGTTTTGTGTCGAATTCGTTTGATTTAAATATGAGGATATCAACAATTATTCTATGAATTTCATAAAAATAGCATACATTGTTTTTTTTGTATTTTTTGGTTTAGACATTCTTTTTCAAGTTACGTTATATGATGATGCATTTTTATTACTCATTATTCGATTAATTTTTGGTGTATTTTATATTATTTTATCATGTAATGCTTTATTAAGTGATGCACAAGCTCGTCGAATTTCTTCGCTTCATTGTTTATGGGCTTTACTAGGTATAATTGGTATTGCGTTGTATCATATTATATTTAGTCGATTGCATGAATTATATGTTGAGAGTTAAGGATTTTGTGTTATGGTATAATCGTTAGTTTAAAACTTAAACGTATAAAAACTTATACAGTTGTATAAAAGTTTGAGCAAGAGAGATTTTTTAACAACTTTTTGAAAACAATATATTTAAAAAGAATAAAAGTACAAGTTTATTTTATGATTCCACATACCACACTTAAATCAACTATTTCTTTTTCAACTATTTCTTTTGGAGGTTAAAAATGAAACCTCTCAAATCTCAAACGGCAACTGAATATCTGATTATTACTGCTGTTGTAATTATTATTGCCTTAATTGTTGTTAATGTCTTAGGTGGTATTCCAGGACTTGGTTCAGGTATTTCTGAACAACAAGCTCGACTTATATTGCAAACCCAAACAATTGGGATTAGTGATTATGCGGTGTCTGATTATGATACTGTGTTTACTCTCACAAATACTAACTCAAATACTGTTCGAATAGATTCGGTTGTTATGGATGATGATGATTGTTTGAAATTTTCATCGTTTCAATTGCGAACAGGACAAAGTCGTCAAGTAATGTGTGAGAATATATATTCGATAGATAATTCGTTTCAGATGCCAATAGTTATTGAATGGACGGATGTTTCAACATCTTCTTCATACACACAACAAAGTGATGATGTATTATTGGTTGGTTCAACTGCTTCAAAGTATATGTCAATAATAACTGCAAATCAATATTGGAATGCAACTTCTGGAACTGGTTGTTTTGATGCTTCTCAACCAAATATTCCACTTTGTACTTGTCATGATTTAAATGAAGTTAGAACAGAATTAGAAGCAAACTATAGTCTTCAAAACAATATTGATTTTTTGCGATGTAATCAATTAATTCAGTCTCATAGTTGGAACACAGGTGAAGGGTGGATACCGATAGGAGTTGATCATAGTAATCGTTTTCAAGGTTCATTTGATGGTCAAAATAATTTTATTGCAAACGTATTTATTGATAGAGATGAAGATAATCAGGGATTATTCGGAGTAATATCCAAATGGCCAAACTATTTACTAATACAAAACCTCGGTATTATTAAAGTAAACATCAAAGGCAATAGAAACATCGGTGCAATTGGTGGTGGTGATCTAGTTGCAATATCTAATAGTTATGTTTATTCTGCAGTCTTGACTTCTTCGGGTAGCTCTGGCGGTAATTACATTGGAGGATTACTTTGGGCGGGGTATTACGCAAATATTTCAGATAGTTATGTTGACTCTGCTATTATAACTAGTAATAATGGTGATGCTGGTGGATTGTTAGGATATGGTATGGAAGCATACATAACTAATAGTTATTCGCGAGCACGAGTTTATGGTGCTGGTTCAGTTGGTGGTCTAGTTGGAACCACTTGGGGTGTGGGTGTAGATGATATAACTGAAAATTCTTATTGGTATAACTATACTGATGATGATGCAGATGAATGTGTTGGTGATGATGATGATATTGGAACTTGCTATGCAGTAGATCCGTAAACTTCGAGTGCAAACATCCGACATTGAGGTAAATGCTGATGAGACTAAAAATCATGCATCATATTGAACAAGTTCGTTCATCATAATGAATAATTTTATAAATAACCATTCCTTTTACCTTCTATGATAACAAGGGATGAATTAACAAATATTGTACAAAAACAAAAAAAACATTTATCGCGAGATTTAGGTGTTAAAAGAGAAGTTAAAATAAAACCGTTAAAAAGGTTTGCATATGTTCTTACAGGATTAAGAAGATGTGGCAAATCCACACTTTTAAAACAATATTTTAAAGAAAAAGAAATTCATTATATTTTATTTGAAGATATCAATTTAATTTCTTTTGAAACACAGGATTTTAGTAAACTTGATGATGTTTTTGGTAAAGAAAACAAGTCCAATATTTATTTTTTAGATGAAGTACAAAATGTTCCAGGTTGGGAAATATATGTGAGACAATTATTGGATGCAGGAAAAGATGTTTTTGTTACTGGGTCTAATGCAACTTTAATGAGTAAAGAGTTAGGAACAAGATTAACAGGACGAAATATCAAACAAGAACTCTATCCTTTTAGTTTTTCAGAGTTTTGTCTCATTGAAAAAAAAAAACCTTCGATAAAAACATTCAAAGAATATATGTTAAAAGGAGGAATGCCTGAATTTTTGAGAACAAAAGATACACGAGTACTCAAAGGTCTTGTCGAAGATGTGATATATGAGGATGTTATTGTAAGAAAAAGTATTCGAGAAGAAAAAGTCGTAAGAGAAATTGTGCTTTTTTTACTAAGCAATATTGGTAAGCCAATCTCATATTCTAAAATAGAAAAATTGCTTGGTACTGCTTCAATCAATACAATTATTGATATCATTGATGCGCTAAAACAAGCTTATTTTGTATTTGTTGTATCCAAATTTGATTATTCTTTAAAAAAACAATCTTATAATTATAAGAAAATCTATGTTATTGATACAGGTATTGCAAATAATGTTTCGTTTAGAATGTCTCCCGATTATGGTCGATTTTTGGAGAATATAGTTTTTCTTGGATTAAAAAGAGCAAACGAAGAAATTTACTATTTTCAAGAAAAATTAGAATGCGACTTCGTCATAAAAGAAGGAACGAAAATAACACAAGCTATTCAAATATGCTACGACTTAAACGATGAAAACGAAAAACGGGAAATTAAAGGATTAGTTGAAGCGTGTAAGTCTCATAAACTCAAAAAGGGGTTGTTGTTAACATATGACCAAGAAGACAGTTTCACAAAAGATGGCATTAAAATAGAAGTCAAACCGG
>CAZUXP010000007.1:0-44518 GCA_964624275.1 uncultured Methanosarcinales archaeon | reverse complement strand
TACAGATGCTTTTACCTTTATAATTCTACCGATTCAGAGGGTTTCTATAGAGCCGTCTATTTGAAAAGATTTTTATCAATAAATTGTTTTAATGCAACAAGATCTCTCGTCTCTTTATTATAATAATAAGTTTTGATACCAACCGATTGTGCACTTTTAACTGCATCGACATTATGCTCAAAATATAAAACATCTTTTGAATTTAAATTAAAATGTTCTAGCATATGAATAAAATATTGCGAATTCTTTTTATCAGGATTATGTTTTAAAGTAAAAACCTCGTATGGAAGATTTTGCAATCCAAATTCAATCATTTGTGCATCATTAGCATTTATTAAAATAATTTTTTTGTTTGGATACTGTTCAAGTAATTCATACATTTGGACAAAAACACCTTCGTTTCTTAAAACAAACGTATTCACAGCATCAACTAAAATTGTTTTCATAAAAACTCCAAAATTTAATTTGTTCGCAATGTAATATCTTGTCGAATCGTATTTTTATAACCATAAGATAATTCCATATCAAGCACACTCCAATACGCAGACATGGTCGTGTCAACACAATCATTACATGTACACGTAATCATACCTTGACCATTTAACATTCGAACCGGATTAGCAGGCTCACATTGAAGCCGCATGTTACCAAGTTGGACAGAATTCACATACACAACATCAATTTCATTATACGCTAAACCTGAGTTACAAATAGAATGAGAAACTCGTCGATCATACACCTGACCGCCTCCGCTATTAGTAAATTGAATTTGAAATCGAACTGTTCCTGCGTTTGCATTCACTGTTGGGGTAATACTTGAAATAGTAATTGGATGACCTTGAGCACCTGAATTACGAACACCTAAATTGCAAACTTTATCGCGAGTTTGTCTATTTAATGGATCAGGATCAACGCAAACTTCAGCTGTTGCTTTTGTTTCATATGTATAACATGCCGTTATAAGAACTGATTGAGAAAACCGTTCACGATTAGGTGGCATTCGAGCATTTTGTGCAACAAGACTAAATTGTTGTGCATATTGACCAGACGGGTCAAACTGATCTTTACCAGTTATACTAAAAAATTGACTAGGACGAAATTGAAAGTTCAAATAGGTTCGATCAAAACCCGATGCAAATAGTTGTCCATCACGAATATCAGCAGTACCTTTATTTCGCAATTCAAAAAAAAGAGTTGCATCTTCTCCCTCATAAAAAGTTTTAGTATTTTCTGGATAAAATGAAAGCTCTAAGCCTTGTGAACCATATCTATAATCTGTTCCTTGATTTGAAGAACTAGGAGTACACCCAGCATATAACAATAAAACAGTAAAAAGTATGAAAATATACGCTCCATGAAGATGATGTTTTTTCATAATAACTATACTATTTATGTGGTTATTTATAAATATACTGCTTAAATTAAACGTTATCGTTGTCTAACGACATCAATTGAAGTAGATGTTGAACTCATGATGCCATATTCTAACACAATGAGAAGTGGCGCTTTAAACGTTTGAGTTAAATCGGTATCAATTGGTAATCCCGTACAAGTAATTGATGCTCCGTTATCTTGAAATGTTACACGATTCGTATTACACTCTAAAACACGATCAGATAAAACTACTTGTAAATCAACAACATCAACAGATTCTGCAGTATCACGACTTGTGGCAGAACTTGTACAAAAATACGCTCCACGACCATATTCATAGACCAAATCAGAACCTGATTTTTGCAAATGTATAGTTATAGAAGGCGTAACGAATTGATTGTGCTGAATAAATGAAACCTCGATATTTTCAACATTTACAATTCCTCCAGAATTACCTGGACGTACATCATCTACTTGACAAACTTTATCAGACGTATCACGTAAATTATGTGGATCCGCATCTATACAAATTTCTGTAAATACTTCAGTTGCATAATCATAACATGCTGATGCGATAATTTGTGTTTTTTGTACTTGGCTTTCTTGAGATAATTGACGAGTCTGGATTGGAAATGTTACAACAGTTTCCTCACCTCTTGGAAAATTAGCTGAACGACCTTCTAATGAAAAACGTTTAAACATTGCATTATCGGTTATTCGAAGAACGGATGAATCGATATTTAAACTTACAAATCCATTTTGAATTTCAAACGCCCCATTATTTTGAAGCTGTAAAACTACAACGCTTTGTTGTTCTTGAATTAATTGGCGTGGCGGCGAGTTTCGATCAAATGTCATATCAAGTGAACCAACACCAGTTTTAAAATCATCATCAACTTTTTTTTGAGAATCTCCAAATGAAGAACCCGTACAATTTATAAACAATAAAACAACAAAAAGTAATATTCCTATTTGAATAAATCGTAATTGTTCAATATTATTTTTTTTCATTTTATGTCAAACTCCCTTTATTATAATGTTCAGATTGGGTTGCAATAGTTAAAATATTTGGAATTAAAACTCGGTGACACGTATTACAATCATGCGTTGTACAAGAATTATAATTACCGTATTCAAAGTTCGGTCCACAAATATATTTTCCAATTGCACATACTACATCATTATCTCCACTTACACCATCAATTTCTAAAAGTTGATTTTGAGAATCCTCAACACATCTTTGACGCATTGCATCCAAATACGTAAATGCAACAAAAAGATTGTTTTCTTCTAAATATTTACTTATTTCTTCTTTTGTTAAATTATCCGGAATTTCTGCTTGAGAATCTTTAACACGTTCATACATTGCAGGCGTTGCGCGCATATATCCATAATATGTTTGGCCAACATTAATTGAATATCGAACTTGATCCCAAAACTGATACGTAATTCCCCAAAATAAATGACGTTCAAAACAATTTGATCCTTCTAAGTGTTCTCTATCTGAATTTGATAAATGACTTGATGGTGATAATACGGCATCACGTCTCTGAGAAAATGTTTCATTCAAACTAGGATTAAAGGCAAACACAAGTCCGTAATTAGGTTCAATATGGTATGCATTTGGAATATCACAATACTCAAGTCTTGAAAGTGATTCGATATCTGGTACAATTAAATCATCACTATTTGGTTCATTAACTCGAAATGTCAGTTTTTGTTGCATTTCGTATGAATATGCAACGCGCGCTCTAAATGTGTCAATAGAAAATGCAGAACCACTTAAAATTTCATTCGGTGTGAGTGCTTCAATGTCACACGACATAACAAGTTCCTGTGCACGAATTTGCTCAAATGGTACTTGGACTGATTCGGCAGCTGATTTACTCACTGGAGTTATTTTATAGTGATAATAATTTTCACAATCTAAATCTGAAAATGGTTCACGCATTGACTGACATTCGCTTTGAGATAATAGAGTAATATTACTTTCAAATCCCCCAGTTGTGCAAAATAAGCCACCTGTCTGTGTTGTTCCACCTGTTGCTAATTGAAAGCCAATTGGAATTGAAAGTAATACATTATTTATTGCATAAATTCTTCCTCCCCATTGTGGTTCGTTTTTAATTCCTAATTGTAATCGAAATTTTGTTCGATCACCTCCTGATTGTAACAATTCTTCAACAATATTTGGTGTTGATAAATGCAAACTTACTGGTCCACGCGTATAAACGGATCGGGGATCTCTATCTGTTATTTGATATTGGGCAAATAAGGCATCTGTTGGTGAAGCGCCTTGATTTTGAAATTGACCTAAAAGACCTTCCCTAGTAAAATATCTGCGTAAATACGCAGAACCGATATAATCAAAATTTGCCGTAACATCAACAGTATATTGGTTTTTAGGTAAAAATGCAAATCGACAAGTAACATCCGTATTCACAAAATCTCGTGCTTGAAATTCAGGTCTATTTACAATTCCAGTAAATTCTGATTTTTTTGCGGCATCATTTGCAATACATCCAATGCGCACAGGTATATTTGTTCCAAATGAGCGCGCTTGCAATGTTGTAAAAAATGCAATCTCTTGACCTTGCACAAACCGTTGTTGAGATTGTTGTAAACGCTCAAGAGTTAGCCCGACATTTACTTGAGCACCTTGTTCAACTTCCCCTTCAAAATCAAGTGCACGTCTAGTTTGATTTTGAAACAATTCAGTTCGTTCAGAAATAACCATTACTGCCGCATCATACCCTGATAAAAAAAACTCTTTTGCAACAGTAAATGGACTTCCAACATACCCTCCAACATTATCTGATTCAATTGCAACATAGTTTGATGCAATAATTGAAATAGTCAGAATTAAAATCGCGATAAATTGAATAAATCTCATTAAACTAGGAAATAGTTTTGCAAAACTTGAACTTGTTAGTGAAACAGTAATTGTGTTTAAATACCAAAACCACGCTGGTATTACAACGATAAAAAATTCAAGCGGAGTTTGAAGACCAAATCCAATTAGTGAACCACCAAATGTTTGTAGTAGTTGATTCGTTTGTAAAAATTCAGCAATAAATGGTAATGCAAACGCAGTATAAAAAAAAAGCATTAAAATTGGATAATCCGGTTGAAAGCGCTCACCAGTAAATTTTTTCATAAAAATACTTATGATGACAAATGGGACAATTACAAATAAAACACGAACAATCCAATCACCCCATGAAAAGACATTTAATTCAAAAGGTAACGCGTTTAATAATAATGAAACAAAGAGGAAAAAAAGACCCCATATCAAAAAAAGTGTAATTATTGTGTGCATTCTTTGCCGATTATCAGTATTAATTCCAAATAATACTAACAACGTAATCATGATATACACTGCAACACGAGTGGTGCTATACTGTAAACCAAAATAATGATGGTCAAAATAATGTACGATAGCAGTTAAGATAAATAAAAGTGTCAGACGAAATGCATCAACACCAGAAGCATATTGTTGCATTATAGGGTTAGTATATTGTTGATTATTTGCTTGAGACATGGATTTTTACCGCTCTTCAAGTCGTACTCGCACTTGCACTAATGAAAAGTCTCGTGTTGGAATAACTTGAATATAATTATTAAACGGCTGAACAAATTCACTAATATTTCGAGTAAATTCTTTTTGGCGCGTATCAATACTTGTTCGAAAACCATTTACGATTAGTTCGGCTTGTTTATGTTTTGAATCATCAACAAATTGAAATTCAGCGCTTACTTCATACTCATCTTTTAATGACCTATTCGTTCCTCCTACAAAATATTTGTCGTCAAATTCAAAAAAATATGTAACGCCTGCATCTTCATCCAAACTTGTTTGAACTTCAACTCTATCAATTAAATATGAACCAAATGATGTTGTAAAATCAAGCGTATTTGTGCCTTCATTGACAAAACCTCGCGGAATTGGAATAATATTAATCATTCCACAATCTGGTATTGATGAAAATAATTCTCGTTCATTTACCGTAATATATAATCGACCTAGATTTGTTTCATCACAATCGGCTATAAAACGCAAACGAGCACTTTGCAATTGTTGTATTTCTATTGAACGTAAATCAAATGTTTGTCTTGAACTTAACCCCGTCGCATCAATTGTGTCAGCCAGTATTCGAAGATCTTCAATCTGATATGCGTGTTCTCGCCAAAACGCAAGTCCGGGAGATGAAACTGTAAATGTTAACTCGTTATTGTTTTGTAAGTATTGTGGACGTAACTCAATTGGATCAACATTGTAAGATGAAATAGAACCACTAAATATTTCAAAACCATTTAAGTGAATTGTTAAAATACCAGTTTTTTGCGGAACAGTAAATGTTAGTATTGGGTTAGAAACAAGACTTAAATCATCAATATAAAATGTTTTTACTTGTGGTTTTGTCTCAAAAATCGTTGTAGATGTTATAAACGAGCCATATCGCTCAATTACCTGTGCACCATAGTCACCTTTTAAATTAAACGAGCCGAGTAAATGTTCATAACTATTTCTTGTTTGAGAACTCATCAAACCAGGTCCAACAAACGTAAAATCTTCTTCAATTTGTGATGAACTACTTGGTGAAGATGTTGAAGATGAATCTGTTCCAGGAATAATATTGTCATTTAATAATGCATCCCGATCAGCAGGAGGTAAAAATAAAATATAAAAAACTATTAAAAATGTTAAAACTATAACAAATGGTGCTCCTGAACCCGTAGGATTTTGTGATTTTTTGTACCAAGTGTTCATTTATCTTTATACCTCGAAATAGTACACTTTAAAAATAAGCAATACAGTATTTAAATGTATCGACTATTTAAACTTTAAAAAATACGAGACTAGATTATGAAAATACTTTCACAAAACCTTAAAAAAGGTGAAATAACCGTACATATCGAAGACCTTGATGATATATGGACACTCTCTAAACTTATTGAAAATACTGATCAAATAAAAGGAGTTACTGAGAGAAAAATTAAAATTGGAGACTCAGCTACTGATCGAAATGTGAAAACTATTCGAAAAACAGTTATTTTGACTATTAGTGTTGAAAAAAGCGAATACGAACCGTCTTTACACCAGTTACGCGTCACAGGAACCATTATTGACGGACCTGAAGATATTCCTAGGGGGGAATACCACTCATTCTCACTCGCCACAAAAAGTCAAATTACTCTTATCAAAAAGGAATGGTTGAGTGTTCAAAAAAAACAATTAGAAGATGCGCAAAGACAATCAGGAACAATACTTATTTGTTTTTATGACCGAGACAAAGCAATTATTGGGATTTTAAGTCGAAAAGGTTTTGAAAAACTAGGTGAATATACGCGAGATTCTGAAAAAAAAGTTGATGTTCAGACTCAAAATGTACCAGCAACTCAGCAACTCATTACAAGTCTTACTACATATGCAGAAAAATACTCCCCAATTGTTTGTGTTTTAGCATCTCCTGATTTTTTTAAAAATGAAATCCTATCAAAACTACCAGAATCAGTACAAAAAAAAACGAAACATATTGCAATTTCGGACATAACCGAAGCAAGTTTGCAACAACTACTTCAAAACCCACAATTTGCATCTATTCGCGAAGTAGAATTCTTATCAAATCAACAACACATAATGGATAAAATATTAAAAGAAATTTCCAAAGACGGTAAAGCAGAATACGGTATTACTAATATTACAAATATTGCAGAATTAGGTGCTATTCAAACATGTTTTGTTGCACACGAACTACTCAAAACTAGCAGAGAAAAAAACACTTTTGAACAACTCAAACAACTCTGTGTAACTATTGAGCAAAACGGCGGCATCATACAATTTATTGAGGAAGAAAACCCCCTACATAAAACGATTATGGGATTAGGTGGGATATGTGCATTACTCAGATATAAACCGAATTGAGCATGTTTTATCTTGCACATATTTATTTTTTTTAATTTGAGAAAAAAAATCTTCAACTGTACGTATATTACGTTTTATTTTAGCAAAATAGCGATTATTTTCAACATACGTTTGAGAATATTTCTGACAAAATATTTCAACTTGATTTTGTAATCGGATCGGCGGACCAACAACTACTCGTTTTGGTGGTAACGTTTGAGAATCTATATCAAATAATAATATTGCATCGTTTTTTTTATTCCACTCCCAAATAGCATCATAAACTATAAAATCATATTTACGTAAATAAGTACAAATATATTCAAACACTTTTTTAATTTTTGCACCAACTACATCAATTTTGCCCGACAAGGGTTTAATCTGAATTTCATATATATTTCCTTGAACATTTTCAATACTCAACGGTTTTTTTACAAAAAAATTAAGCGATGGTTTTTGTAAAAATTCGTTTGCACACTTTTGAAAAAGAGCACATTTTTCTTTTGTTAATGAAGCAGCTGCATTTCGTTGTGGTAATATCGGATCAATAATTATTAAAGGACTCGTTTCAATCTTTGATTTATTTAAATTACCAAATTTTTGTGAAGCTGGATTGATAACTTCTTTATCTGACCACTTTTGCGATGCTTCTAACAATTTAACAAACCCTCCATACCAAATTACAAGCAAGTCAAGTATGTGACCAGAAAATCCGCCAATATAACTTTCAGCACCATATACTTGTTGTGCTTTACAAAACACTTTTGTCAAACGAATTTCATCACAGAGATTTGTGTTTTTTGTTTTGGTATTGACCCAATCAACGTGTAAATACGACATATCAGTTACATTTTTAGCTTCCTGTGGTTTTTGAATTTGACAAACAGGAACAATTTCAAATAACATGTTTTTATAACATAACTGCGCATAATCGCGCGAACCATGAAGCTTTTCAAATGAAAAATTTTTAAATTGAAGTATTTCAAACAGATAATCTGAAAGTTTTATATCCGTATATTTTTGCGAAAACCGAACAAAAATATCACAATCATGATCTTCTTTAAGATGTGTATTTTTTGCTATTGAACCACCCATAACAACTTGAGCATCATAGTTTAAGTCAGAGATAATTTTTTGTAATAACAGAATAAAATCTTTTGCAATAATTATAGCAGAATCATCAGGTGTGTGTTTTTGTAATACTTTTTTTGTGATTTCAATTATATCCATATACTTTGAATATTGTTTATATTTATAAAAAGATTGGATTAGTAGGCTTCTATTCAAAAATAATGTAATTGGATAAAATACACACGCAAATTTCACTCAAGAGTCTTGCTATAAGCAATTACATAAATTCAGTGCAGACAATCGTTGGAAAGTTACGTCTTCCAACGGTGTTGAACAATATAATTGTTCAACAATCAATAAATTTTCTGACTTTATTGTAAGGTACATATCTTCTCTAAAATTATTTTTTGGATGAAGCTGGATTAATAAGACTTTATTTGAGTTCAATTTATATTAATATATCGTATAAAAATGTTTATGTTAAAATATATTCTTAGAACACAGCTGATAAATACGAAAATTTATAACTACCTAACTATTCCTTAGATTTGCAAATGAGGAAGTGAACACCCACTGAGATTCGTCTATGATGAACGGTAGTAACTTCCGATGCACATTTTATATTCATTTTTCTAGGAAATATGAAACAATTCTTTTTTCGATTTCAACAATACTAAATAATAGAATTGAACACAAAATTATAATACCCCATGCAATAAAACCAAGCGGTGCTGTTTCAAAAAACAAATGAAAAAATGGCGCATATGTGAATATGATTTGAATGAAAATCATTGCAAAAACACCATATAATAATTTTGGGTTGGAAAAAAATTGAATCGAAAAAATTGAATTATGTAATGAACGACAATTAAATACATAAACTAATTCACCAAACACAAAAATGTTCACCGCAATAGTTCTTGCAACCTCAATTGATGTTCCATACTGAAGCGCAAGTTTAAAACATATAAACGCAAAAAAACAGAGTAATGATCCAACATAAATTATTCGAGTTAACAGAGTTAACCCTAACAATGGTTCATGCGATTTACGAGGTTGTCGATTCATGATTGATTTTTCTTTTGGTTCAAATGCAAGCATTAAACCTAAACATATTGCGGTGGTCATATTTATCCAAAGAAGTTGTAAAGGTAATATTGGTAATAATGCGCCCATAAATACTGCCGAAAGTATAATTAAACCTT
Source organism: uncultured Methanosarcinales archaeon (assembly GCA_964624275.1). GTDB lineage: Archaea > Nanobdellota > Nanobdellia > Woesearchaeales > DATGWN01 > CAZUXP01. The sequence continues at coordinate 34,963 of CAZUXP010000007.1, read as the reverse complement.
CACCAAAATTTGTTGGTAATGTCCACGTAATAAATTTCAATAAGTTATCATAAACTCCCCGCCCTTCTTCAACTGCAGATTCTATTGTTGAAAAATTATCATCTGTTAATATCATATCCGCGGTTTCTTTTGCAACATCAGAACCATTTTTACCCATCGCTATACCAATATTCGCTTGTCGAATAGATGGTGCATCATTAACACCATCACCAGTCATTGCAACAACATAGTCATGAGATTGAAATGCCTTAACTAGCCGCAATTTATCTTGTGGTGAAACCCGCGCAAAAACAGATATTTTGATTACTTTCTGAGATAAATCAGAATCACTCAGTTTTGATATTTGATTCCCACGTAAAACTTGTGTATCATTTTGAGTTACTAGGCCAATCTTGCGAGCTATAGAAATAGCAGTTAATTCGTGATCACCCGTAATCATTTTAACCCCTATTCCAGCAGTATGACATGTTTTAATAGATTCAATCACTTCTTCTCGAGGAGGATCAAGCATTGCTTGTAAACCAATAAATACGAGTTGAGAATCTATTTGTTTTTGAGTTAAACTATGAGTTGATTTTGGAACATTTTTTTTTGCAAAAGCTAATACTCTTAAACCTTTAGATGCAAACATTTCAGCTTGTTTTTGAATATAGTCTTTTTGAATTGAAACCGTTCCTTGTGACGAAATCATTTTTGAACAACGTCGTAATATTTGTTCAACTGAACCTTTTAGATAGATTACATGATTATTACCTATAGAGTGAGCTGTTGCCATATATTGATTTTGAGAATCAAATGGAATTACATTATAACGAGGATATTTTTTTTTATATATATCTATATCTAAACCTGCCTTTTTTGCACTTACAAATAATGCCCCTTCTGTCGGATCTCCCCGAATTGACCAATTATTTTTTTTATAAATTAATTCAGAATCATTACATAAAATTCCCGCTATCAAACATTCTTTGAGAGAAATATGTTTTTGAGGATCAATTTTATCTCCATTATAAGTGAATTGACCTTGTGAAGTATATCCCGTTCCACTAATTGAATATGATTCATACGTGTATATTTTTTGAACGGTCATTTGATTCTTCGTCAATGTACCTGTTTTATCTGAACAAATAATAGATGTACTACCCAATGTTTCAACTGCAGGGAGTTTACGAATAATCGCATTTTTTTTAACCATGCGCGAAACTCCTATAGCAAGTGTAATTGTAACAACTGCGGGCAATCCTTCTGGTATTGCTCCGATTGCGAGAGCTACTGATGCAAGAAAAATTTCTAAAAGCGGTTCGCCTCTAATTGAGCCAATTGTAAAAGTTAATGCCGAAAGTGTTAATATAACAAATAATAGTACCAGACTAAATTTATTAATACTTTTTGTCAACGGTGTTGCTAAAATGTCAGCTTTTGCAATAAGTGTGTTAATTTTACCGATTTCTGTATTATCACCTATTTCTACTACAACACCTTTTGCCGAACCACGCGATATAAATGATGAAAAAAACACCATATTTGTTCTCTCAGCTAAAACCGCGTTTTTAAACACAACACCAGTTTGTTTTGTTACAGCTATTGACTCGCCTGTTAACATTGATTCATCCACCGCAAAATTTTTTATTTCAAATAATCGAATATCAGCTGGGACTTGATTACCTGATTCTAATAACACAACATCACCAATCGTTAATTCTTCAACAGGAATACGATATGTTGAACCGTCACGAAAAACTGTTGCAAGATGGGTCAAATTCTGCGTTAGCGAATTGACAGCTTTAACTGCTTTAAATTCTTGAAAAAAACCAATTATTGCATTAATTAAAATAACAATAAATATAACTATAGAATCAACCCATTCACCAAGATATGCTGTTACAATAACTGCAAGTAATAATACATACACTAACGGTTGATTAAATTGTGATAAAAAAACAGTAATGGGAGATTGTGTTTTAGATGGCGTTATTTTATTTAAACCAAATGTTTGATGTCTTTTAGAAACTTGAGATTGTGTTAAACCTTTTTGCGTAGATTTAACACCACTAAAAACATCTTCTTGACTTTGTGCAAACCAGTCCTCTTTTTGTTTAACTTCTTTTTCAATCACAGTAAATTTTTTTATAATATACAACTATGTAATGTTTCTATTTATAAATATTGTATTAGTTTACAGTAATTTTTCTATTATCGTACATATTTACTATATTCGGCTTTATAGAAACCCTCTGAAATCTTCGATTTGATCAATAAATTATAGCTTTATTTTTCAAATAAGTATATTTGAAAAATCGAAGTATATTGCGAAAAAGCTCCTATTCCAGCTTCTCAGATTAACATCTTCAAAGTTAAAGACGTAACTTTCAACCTTTCTGGTGAAAAATCTCACCAAAATTTGCCTGCAGTTTTTGGATTAAAATCCTTAAGTTTGAAATTATTTCAGACAATCGTCAAATTTTGTGATATGATTTCAATGTTAAATTCAAAGAATTTAACAAGAATTTGAAAATATTTTATTTTCAATTCAAGGCAATACACTTCCTTTAAGCTATAATTCATATTGTTGTGAGGATTTCTATACAGCCCCATATTCTAAAAGTTTATAAGAGATTTTATATTTTATATTTGTATGATTGGAATTAAATCAACAACTGAATTACGACAACTCAGCACTAAACTTAAATGTGGTGCGCAATTAATTGAATTATATTTAACAAAGGATGATTTTACGCAAAACCGAATAACTGGGTGTTTGCAATTCTTACGCACACTTAATAAAAATATACGCATTATGCTCCATTGTCCAGTTATGGATTCTCGAACAATTTGCATTACTGACTCTAATTGTGAAGAATATATTACACAAATGGTTGCTATTTGTGAAAAAAATAATGAATGTCTTGGTTTTGTTATACATCCAGAACATTCAGATGATACAAATACATCGTTTGACGAATTAGTTGAGTGCATTTTAACATACAAAAAAAACTATCCTTTGTTTTCAAAGTATGCGTATATTGAAAATGTAGTTGGAATTCACACAAAAGAACCACAAGATTTTTTCAGATTACTTGAATATACAACTATACTGAATGTTTGTTTTGATATAAGTCATTTTTCTGCATATCATTCATATAAAGAACTTGTTGATGTACTCAAAAAATTACAAGAAAACTATAATGTCTATGTTCACATATCAGATCATAACTGTTTGGATAAAAAACCACAACCGCTTAACATTGGTTTTGGGAAATTAGATTTTACAGAGTTATTACAACATATTCATTTTGGTATTGTTGAAACAACGAGTGAAGATGAAACAAAGGGTGTTGAAATGATTAATGATTATGCAAAACTTTGCGAAATACAAAAAGATATTACTGTTTCTCAAAATATGCAATAAAAAATCCTTGAGTATTTGTTATAAACGGCCAAAAGCGTTTACAGAGTTTAGTATTTTGGGTAAGTCCTTCATTTCCAACATTTATATTAATTGGAATGAGTTTTAACCCGAAGTGTTTTAATGCAAATTCAACAACTTCTTCGTTTTCTTCTATTTCTAAAGAACAAGTTGAATAAACCAGTTTACCACCTTTTTCTAAAACTGAAACCGCGTTTGCAAGAATTTCTTTTTGTATGTGCGCCATTTTTTTAAAATCATCAAATGAACGTTTCAAAAACCAATCTTTGTCAATTACAAAATTACCTGAACATGGTGCATCAACTAAAATTTTTGTAAATGTCATTTGTAAATCAAACAATTTACGAGCATTTTTTTGAATTACAATAGCATTTTGAACTGAGAATCTATCCAAATTTGTTAATAGGCGCTCTATACGTTTTTTTTGCAATTCAATTGCAACTAAGAACCCAGAATTTTTCATATATTGAGAAATTTGTGTGGTTTTTGAACCTGGGGATGCACACACATCTAACACACTATCTTGAGATGTTGGTGATAATATTTGAACTGGAATTTGAGATGCGGCATCTTGAATATAAATTTGACCTAATAAAAATTGCGGTGTGGATGAAAGTGAAAATGGCGCAGCATACTCATATCCAAAATCCAGATAGGGGATTTTCTCATAATGTATATTTGAATCTAAAGATGTAAGTATTTTGAGCACTTGGCTTGAATCTGAATGTACGCGAAAAGTTTTAGGTATGCTTATTGGCTGAGACTGATCAAACCCCCATTTTTTATATCGTTGTAAAAATTCATTCATGGTAATTCAACTGTAATAATTTTTTCCTTTTTATCAATCTTTATAAGTCCTTGTTGAGAATACTTGTCTAATAAATCTTTTTCACTACTTTTTTCATTTTCAAAAACATTTTGAAGTAATGGTGTCAATTGCGTATACGATTCTTGAATTTTTTCTCCTATCATTTTATGTTCTTTTGCAGAATTAACTAATTTTTTTTGAGTTTTTTTTTGATGTGAAATCATTGATTCTATTCTTTTTACTTCTGCAAGATATTTTTTTAATTTCGCATCTTCTTTTTTTTGACCAACAGTTTGCGTACAAAACTCATCAAATGGTTGTGAATACGAACCATATATTGATTCTCCCAAAATCGGAATTATTGCTTTTGGTTTAGAAGTATCACTACCAAATACTAACTTCGGATTAATGGATTGAGTTATAATATAATTTAGAGCATTTTGAAGTTGTGGGAGTTGGTTTGGTAATAAAGGTTTTTGAGGATCTATTTGAGCTGTATCGCAAACTAGTTGCGCATATAAACCTCCTAGACCAAATTGGGTTGCAAGTACCTTTGAAATGGATTCTTCACTTTTACAACAAATATTTTGAAGATCTTTTAATGAATATTCATTTAAAAAAAGTTTAGATTGCGGAATATATACTTGTTCCTTATTAATATAGCGATTATTCCATTTTTGAATCTCTGCAGGCATTTCAATGACATACGATTCTTCTTGTTTTGTGCAAACAATAATATTACCCTTATCAAATAATTCGATAAATACATATTTAAATACATCTTTAAACGCAAGTTTAAAACATAATACACGAGTAAAGCCAGGTTGAAAAATTTCTTCAACAAACATACCTTTTATTGATTTTCGAAAATATGAACTCATCGATAATTGTTTTTTAGGTGCTGCAGGACGTTGTTTTGTGATGTATACACAATGAGGTAACAAAATAAGCAATTCTAATTTACCGAAGCCTGATTTATGAAACCGAATTGCAAATGTTTTTGTATCATATTGGTAGATTTGATCAATTTTTGCACCAACTAATGTTTCTTGTAATTCTTTTTGTACATATCCGATATCGACTGAAGACTGATTTATAACCATATAAATTGAAAGAAAACCAAGTTTATAAATGATACTATTTGATGTTCTATTTAAATATCATAACAACCCAAGTCTGAAAAAAGACACATTTTTAAAAGAAAAAAATTCCAAAATAGAATATGAATACATCATTATGCATATGGGCAATTCGCATATTACATATGAAAAACGCATATAGAAAGAAATACGAGAAAATCATTCAAAAAGATGAACATACAATTGAATTACATACCCCTAATTTAACAGAAAATGCAGTTTGTCAAAAAAAATTATGTGTAACAAAAACACACTACTTTTTTTGCGAAAATACACAAGAAAACGTAAATCAATTGCTGAAAAATTGGGATTCATTTTGTAACCAAATCAATACTATTTACTTTGTGAACATAAAAATAGGATCGTTTTGGGCAATAAATCCTGCAAATCATACAAAAATTACATCCGAACAAAAACGAAAAAAGGGTATTCAATCATTATATGTGAATTCGTTATAATGTTTAAATCATAAAACATTTTTAAATCGACAGTAAACATTTATAAATTGAAAAAATTCCTAGACTCCATAAGTGGGATTAATTACACAATGTTTTCAATAAAAGAGCAATATGCGACATTAGTAAATTTTTTTGAACCTTATTTATTGCAAGGAAGAGAAATATTAGACTTTCTTCACGTAATTTTTGATTCAATTTTTCACATTTTTTTATTTTTAACATTGACAATTACAATTACATACGTACTTATTACAATTTACACATTAGTATTCTATAAAAAACAAAACGAAGTTTTTATCGAAGATGAATCAAAATTTCCAACAGTAACAGTTCATATTCCAACATATAATGAACTTGCAGCAATAAATTGTGCAAAAAAATGTTTAGAATTTAATTATCCAAAAGAAAAATATAGGATTTTTATCGGTGATGACAGTAATAAACCTGAAATTTCAAAAAAAATTGCAGAATTTGCAAAAAAACATGCAAATGTGACTGTATACAAACGAAAATCAAATGTTGGATTTAAACCAGGAAATTTAAACAATATGCTCAAACACACAACAAGTGATTATATTCTTATTTTTGATTCAGATTATTTACCACAAAAAGATTTTTTACGAAAAATTGTGAGCCCAATAATTAGAAATTCAAATCTTGCAGGTGTACAAGCAAAATGGAAAGTTGTTAATCCTCTAACTAATTTTACGACGGCTCTTGGAACTGGTATTACAAATACTTTTCACGTTATTATGCTTCCATTTATCAAAAAATTTAGTCCAACAGTTACATTTTGCGGTTCCGCAGAATTAGTTCATAAAGAGACTCTTGTATCACTCGGCGGATGGAATTTTGGCGCATTAACTGAAGATATTGATTATTCATTTAGATGTATTAATGTAGGGAAAAAAATATACTATTTAGAAGATTTAGAATGTGATAATGAAGTTCCTCAAACACCAAATGATTTATTTAAACAACAAATGCGTTGGGCATATGGCGTAATTAAAAGTTTCAAATTACATGGTAAAACGCTTTTCTTTTCAACAAAAACAACAATTCGAGATAAATGTATGGTAGCTTTATTTGGAAGCGGATACATCATGACAACACTCATTATGTTTTTAACAATATTTGGTACACTTGCAATCTTAACACATCCTCCTGAAGCTATCGATTTAATTGAATTTGTTCGCACAACACTTTTAAATATACTCTTAACGTGTGGATTATTGGTAACAACAATTGCAGCAAGTTTTACAAAAAAAACAGGAATTGGAGGAACAATAAAACTTATTTTGGCTTCCTTTTCAATTGGACTCGTACAAATATTTTATGTGAATAAAGGAGTATATAAAGCATTAACAAATCAGCCAATGCGATGGTTTATGCTAAAAAAAACAGGTAATGAAAAAGAATTATGAAGCAATCACGACATGATGCAATCGTAGTATTTATCTTAAGTTTTTTTTGTTTTATCCCCTATTTAAATCTCTTCATGTCACCAATTATTTTATATATGAGTATAATTGTTTTAAGAAAAATAAAATCTCAACCTGCACAATTTGGCGGAAGAAAATTTGCTATGCTTGCATTTTGTCTCTCAATTCTCACAATTGTTCTATCGTATGGATCATTTATTTTAGAGTATATTTATTAAATTCTAAAACCCTCATTAACTGTATATAATTCATACCCGCTTTTTTGAACAATACGTGTAAATGCACGTTCGTTTTGAATAAGTAGTAGAAGACCTGAACGACCATATAATTCTGTTAATCTTGTTCTTAAAGCGGGATCAATATAAATATACTCAATTTGATTTTCAATCAAAGCATCATACGTTGTTTGTAAATCATCATTTGTATAAATAAAAGAACGAATGTCAGATTGATTATTTTGTCCACTAGTGTATTCATTTAAATCCTTAAATGTCGACAATCCTAAATAGTTTAATATATATTCATTTTCCTGAGATGTAAAAATAATCCCTTCTGGTTTAAACTCAAAAATATCTTTTGCAATGTGAAAATCTGTCTGGTTTGGATACTCTTCTTGAAATGTCTGTAAATAAAATAACAATGAACTTACAATTAAAATTACAAATATTGCGCGACTCGTTTGCTGAAAAAAAACATTATTCCATTTTCCTTTTAAGAGAAAATGAATGACAAAACTTCCAAGTATGCTTAATAAAAATGTTGCATATAAGACTGCTTGTGTAAACATAAACGAAAGAATAATTGTGTATGTGATAAATATAAATAGTGGTATATGATATTGCTTCCAGAAAAAAAATAATCCAATAAATCCAAATAATAATAAAATAACGGAAAATCCTGTTTGAGCTCCAAATTCAACTATACGCTCATTAAGAGTTGATATCGATATTATGTCATATAGATTAAATTGTGCAGTTTGAATAAGAAATGAAATTTGTAAAACAAAAAACGCACAAACTACTATTAATTTTGAAAAAAAATATTTTTTTTGAATAAATTTAAAAAATAAAATTAATTCTAAAAACAGAATGCTTAATCCAATTATGAATCCAAACAAATCAATAAAAGAAAGTAATGCTAAAAGAAAAACTGATGCGATTTTATACTCACGAGCATAACTAATAATATACAGTAATGTTAATATGAACAACAAAGGAGCTATTGATAAACGCATAGTTTCAATAATGAAAATTGGCGAAGATATAAATAAAAATAATGTTAGAAAAATTTGATCCTGACTTAAGCCTAATTGAATTAAAACAATATAACTTAAAAGAATTCCCACTAACAAAATACTAATGATATAAAAAACAGGGTTTATCGATAAAAATATAGATAAGAAATATGGCCAAATTTCAAACGGACCGCTATATACATTTTGTAAAATAAGTTGAGATGATTCAAATATTTGTAAGCTTTCAACTCCAATAAAAAAACCTGTTAAAGTACTTAATTGATGTACAAAAAAAAATACAAATGCACCATAAAGTAATGCTGAAAATATAACAAGTATTTTTAATTTATTCATCTATCTCACATCCTAATTTATATATTTGAATATCTTGCACATCGTATTTTTTTTGAACACACTGTGAATCAGTAAATCGTAATAAATCTGTGTATTGACTCGTGATTTCAGGAGTAACAAATAGATATATATTTTCTGATTCAATTTTTGCATAGGTCAATTGATTTTTAATTTGAGAGAAAAAAAACGCTGAGTAAATTTTTTCAATCAACTCCAATCTTTGTTGCACGTCACTAACAGCTAAAATATTCATATCTACAACTGTTTTTTTTTGGGTATAGTACATTGTTTGCTGAGCAATCTCTGGAGGAACTATTATGAGACCGTCGGGAAGTTTTGCTACAAACTCATATGCGTGTAAAGTATTTTTTTGTGGAGATGAATCAATTATGTGAGGCACATATTGTAACGAGGAAATGCTTAATAAAAACAAAATTATACAGATACTACATATATAAAAAACTTTAGAAGTATTTGGAAAACGAAGTTTATCAAGATTTTGTTTGGTTTGGTAAATAAATGCACTCGTAAATATTGAACTAATTATCAAAATTATTAACAAACCTCCGAGTAATGAAATAAATTGAAGTATGCTTAAAGTTCCAAATATTATGACGGATGATAATATAAAATATGAGATGCTTTTTTGAATATTATTTTGAGAAAATACTTGATAAAAACCATACGAACCTACTACAAAAACGAGTAATCCGAGTTGAAGTATACTATCAAATGAAGTAAATATGTTTGCTTGTAAGAAATAATTTTGAAAAAATAATTCACTTCTCTGAATTAAAAATGCTTGATAATATAATACATAATTAATTGTTATTCCAACCAATACATAAAAAAATAAAAATTCTTTTTCTCGATTTTGTATGAGATTATTATCAAGTTTTAAAAAAAGTAAAAATAACATATAAGAAAATACTAACAGTAATCCTATTGGGTGAATTAGGACAAAAATTGTTGACAAAATTGTAAATAACCAAAAATACGTATCTGTTTTTTGTTTTCGCCAAAGAATAAATATGTACATTTGAATTAACAAAATTAGTACATATACTGAATATACACTAAAGGTGTTTAATGTAAATAAAAATTGAATGGGAAGAATTGTATAAAAAACTACAGATAAAATCGCATATGAGTCTTTTTTAAACAATTCTTTTGTAAGTAAATATATACTTATTGAAGTTAAAAACCAAATGAGTTGTATGTATGTTTGCAACCAATTTATGTGGTTTTGCATTGGTAAAATAAGTGCAAATAAAAATGGTAATGACGGGTTTGAAATAATATTACGTCCCTCATAACTTAATTCATCATATCGATCAAATAATCCGTCCTGTTGTATTTGTTCAATTTGACGTAAAAAATCATATGTTTGATCATCACTAAACCCTTCAATTGGTACGATAAAAAATACTCGTAATAAAAATACAACAAACAATAAAAAAATAATGATGATAAATTTCAATTTCATAGATACCCGTAAATGTTTTGAATTTAAAAGTGTTGTAGTTTTAAGACAATAATCAACAGTATAAGTTTTAAATGGACTAGACAAATATAAAGAAAGTATTTATAAATAAAAATTACAATAATACGAATATGTCACTTAAATCAAAAGGAATTGGTGCTGAACGAGAACTAGTACATTTATTACAAACTCACGGTTTTGCAGCGATTCGTGTTGCGGGTTCCGGTTCAACTATTGCACCCTCTACCGATATTTTAGCAGGTAGCGGGGGGCGTATTTTTTCATTTGAATGTAAAACGATTAAAAACTCAGCAAGATATTTTGCAAAAGATCAAATAAAAGATTTCATCAAATTTTCATCACAATTTGGCGCAGAATGTTGGATGGCAATTCGATTTACTCGAACACCTTGGCTATTTTTACTCACCGAAGATCTTATTGAAACACACAAGCATTATGCAATTACAAAAAAACAAGCATTGAACAAGGGCCTAACTATACAAGAATTACTTGAAATTGCAACAAATTAATTTTTACACACCTTTGTATTTATTACAACTCACATAATAATCATTGTTATAAGGATTTCTATGTAATTGCAAAACCGAAAGTTTTATAAATAAAACAACATAGTTACTTGTTAGGTGTAACACCAAACTGAATCACAAACATTTAAAAACTTAAAAACCATAAAACAACTTTTGCTCATGAAACCAACAAAAGAGCTTACAAAATCAGTAATTGTTGAAATTGCTGGAGAAGACGTTTTACCCCTATTTGAATATCTTAAAGGTAAAGAAAAAGTTTCAGAATTTATAATTGCACAAGACTTGGGTATTGAGATCAATATCATCCGAAACATGTTATATCGTCTATTAAATGCAAATCTTGTTTCATTTTCACGAAAAAAAGATAAGCAAAAAGGTTGGTATATCTATTATTGGACATATGAGCCAAATGATATTGAACATCTTTATTGGGAAATAAAAAAAAAACGACTCAATTCACTCAAAGACCGAGTTCACCGAGAGAAAAACAACGTATTTTTTTCCGGGTCATCAAAAGCCGTACGATTAACATTTGAAAAAGCAATCGAATTTAACTACCAATGTCCTGAAACAGGAGAATTGCTTGAACAAGAAGACAATTCAAAAATTGTTGACGAATTACAAAAAGAAATTACTGAACTTGAAAAAGAACTCGCTCAACGAAATCAACCATTAAAAAGTTCTACTTCAAAAAAAAAAGCTAGTAAAAAATGAATGTTTCATATGACGTTTGGACTTTAGATAAATTATTAGAACATTTTTCTAATCAAATACCTTGCCGTTATTTCAAAAAATTTCATTTTCTTCGACCTCGTTTTAAACATAGTGCGGTACAAGAATATTCTAAAGCAACAAATTTAACACCTATGGAATTACAACCAAATAGAACACTTGAAAATATTGCATATCACCGTTTTGTTGTTGGACTAGAAAATAATGAAGTTGTTGGTGCGATGAAATTTGAGTGGACTAATAGACACAGTGATTTTTGGCATTATTATAATTCATTTATTGATGTGAGAAGCGACAAAAGAGGAAACGGTATTGCGAGAGGACTGCTTCGTACAACAAATTCTGCTGAATTCATACAAAATCGAATTTTACATATGAGTTCATTCAGAGAATATACTAAAGGATTAGAACAAGTATATCGCGAAGAATTGCAAGCAAAACAATATGCGTTATTACCCCCGGGTTTTTGTGTGACAATCACACCAGTAAAACCAGGAGTATATGATGAAATTGGAAGGATAAAAAATTCAATTAATGAATCTTTAATACCAGTTTAGTTATTTCATCAAACCAAAAAGGCTCTTGAAAAATTCTAATAATACGAAGAATAATAGCAAATAAAAAATAAAAAAAAGAATACCAAGTTCTAAATTATTGAATAAAAAATAACTTCTAGAAAACAACGAAAATTAAGAAAAAAGAAAAAATAAGCGTATTATTACGCCTTAATTTTTAAAAAATTCTTTGCAGGCACCATTTCTTTCCAAGCTAATTCAAATAAATTTTCTAATGCTTGACTAAAAAATGGCGTGTTTACCCAAATTCCAACATCATATGTTGGATGTACTTGCGTGTCATCCATAATCATGAAAACAATCTCATTCGAGTCTACAAGAGTAAATCTTCCCAAAACTTTATCTGTGTGACGAATTTCAGCAATTCCTTCTAAATCTTTTACTGCACCTTCACAATCTTTTGTAAGTGGCGCAGCTATTCGAATTTTCACACCGCGTTTTTTAAGTTTTTCAAATAACGGTTTTAAACCTTCAACTTTTCGAATGACTCCTTGCGAAGTTGTTAACATCGTAACTGTGTTTTCTGCATTTGAAATCGTTAATTCTAAATGAGAATAAATATTATGTCGCCCTCGAACACTACCTGACAAATCACTTGGTTCAACAAGTTCAATTCCTTGTGTGTGAAGCGAATTTAATTCTTGTAAAACATCTGTTTCTTTTAATGTTTCAAGCCGTTGGATTCGCTCTTTTGCGTCATTATTAACATTTTTTTTAACTCGTTCTACAACTTCTAATGGATCAACTGCTATATATTTAATTGGTTTTCCAATTTTTACAATTACAAACCCTGCTTTTTCAAGAGATTCTAATACATCATAACTTCGAGAACGCGGTACATCTGCTATATCGCTTAACTCTCCCGCTGTTGAAACACCGCGTGATAATAATGCAGTCCATATTTTTACTTCATACAAATTTAATCCAAAGTATCGTCGTAATTTACTTAGGAATTCATCTTTTATAATCATTTTTTATTCCCCCCTTTTTTGTACTTTTACCTGAAACTAACCCGTTTCTAAATATATTTTAACTCGTACTACTTTATATATGTTACGATTATTTACTACTTTTTAATTGAACACTTATACTCCATTTTTTAGTGTAAATAGTTTAGTTGTAAAAAAATATATCAACCCACAAAAACAGAGAGTGGTAATAAATATACTTAAACTTACAGAATGAAAAAACGATGAAGGAAATGTTGTAATCAATATGCTATCTGCAGGTAAAATCCACAAATCATTCCAAAAAACTAATTGATGAAATGCTAAAAATATTTCTTCAAAATAAAATAAAGAACTCAACATAATGCCAACACATATACTTATTACAAAATAACATGCCGATATAATTGATTTTTTGATTAAATTTAAAGAACCACTGTTATAAAAAGTTAAAAAGTAGCTTACAAAAAAAAGTATATACAAAAATGTGAAAATAATGCGAACGTCATACATATGAGTTATTTCACGAACTGTAAGATTTAGCGGTAACTCTTTTAGATATGCCAAAAATAATATATAATCTACTGATTGTGACCATACAAACGGTACAATAAAAAATATAACTACAAATGTGGGAAATAATAAAATAGCAGGTATGCTTCGAGTAAAAAGAAAAATCTTCCACAAAATCCGAATCATCCGTTCAAACAGTCTAACCACCTCAAAAAATTATAATACCATTTACATATAAAAGTGTTCATTTTACGAGTCCTGTTTTCAAAAATCTCTAATTAAGACTTAAAAAATGTTTTAGCAAAAAATGCTACTATGAAACGCATCATTTTGGCACGCTAGATATTACGCTTTGCGATTTTAAAAATAATTTGATATAAATTTTTAAAAAAATTCCATAAGAAACATAGCCCCTCTAAGACATTTTTCAATAAATAGCAAAATATGCCCAAAAATAAACACTTTATCACAAACTCCATGAGAAATTAAAGGGTGGCGCTTTTAAAGAAAATAGAATTTTTTCGATAAATAAACGAAAGCATTTATAAATAAAAGGAATACTCCTTTTTAAAGGGTTACGTTTAGCACAAAAAATAAAAGGTATAGAACTATGGCAGAAAAAAAAAAATCATATGAGCGACTTAACATCGTTAATATCGTTGTTTCTACTTCGCTTGAACACGATGTGCCACTTGAAAAAATGGCAGCAACACTTTCAAACACAGAATATAATCCGGAGCAATTTCCAGGATTAGTACTTCGAATTAAGGAGCCAAAAACAAGTGCCTTAATATTTTCAAGTGGAAAAGTTGTCTGTACGGGTGCGCGAACAATTCAAAAGGTTGAAGAAAGCATTCAACAAATAATAAAAAGTTTGGAAAAAATTAATATTAAAATTACAATAAAACCACAAATTAAAATCCAAAATGTTGTTGCATCTGGAAAAATTAATATGGAATTTAATTTAAATAATCTGGCGATGCAATTAGAAAATACAGAATACGAACCAGAACAATTTCCAGGATTGGTTTATAAATTAATGGAAGCAAAAGCTACATTTTTATTATTTTCAAACGGAGAAATTGTATGTACGGGAACTCGAAGCGAAGAAGAAGTATTCACAGCTGTTGATATGCTTGTTGAACGACTTTTAAAACTCGGAATTCCTTTTAAAAAAAAATAACGAGATAGAATATTCTATCTTATTCTTTTTGTAAACCATGGAAACTACTAAATATATACAAGTGTGTAAAACTTTTTTGGAACAACATTACTATCCAAAACTTCTTGATGCAGTAAGCCAGGGTTTTAAATATATTGAAATTGATTTTCCAAAACTTTCTAAATTTAATCCAGAACTTGCAACTTTTGTTTTAGAAGAACCTGAAAATTGCATAAACCATTTTCAAGAAGCGCTTGAACATTTTGATTTGGAGGTTGATGAAGAATTTGAATTTGACCCAAAAAAATTTCATTTTCGATTTGTTGAACTTCCAAAAAAAGAACAAGTACTTATTCGAAACTTACGAAGTAAACATCTAAACAAACTTATTTTTTTAGAAGGAACTGTTCGACAAAAATCCGATGTTCGTCCAAAAACAATTTCGGCAAAATTTGAATGTCCATCGTGTGGAAATATTATTGATGTTTTACAAAACGATGAAAAACTCCGTTCACCGACACGTTGTGGGAGTTGTGGATATAAAGGTAAGTTCAAAATGATTCAAAAGGAACTTGTTGATACTCAAGGTATTGTTTTAGAAGAAATATCAAGCGACTTAGAAGGCGGAGAACAACCAAAACGACTCAAACTATTTTTACAACATGATTTAGTTAGTCCTATTACAGATAAAAAAACAAATCCAGGTACAAACATTCGTGTTGTTGGTACATTAACTGAAATTGAAAAAATTGGACGAGATGGTTCAAAACTGACAAGTTCTGACTATTTATTTAATGCAAATTCCATTGTTTCATTAAGTGAAGATTATCTTGATATTAAAATTACATCTAAAGAAGAAAAAGAAATTTTACTTTTAGCAAAAGATCCAAATATTGTTTCAAAACTCGTAAAATCATGTGCACCAGGTATTTATGGTCATGATTTAATTAAAGAAGCAATTTTGATGCAATTTTTGGGAGGCGTACAAAAAAAACGCGGTGATGGAGTTAAAAATAGAGGAGATATACACATTTTACTCATTGGAGATCCTGGTTGTGGTAAATCACAGTTATTAAAACGAGCAGCAGTTTTTGCACCAAAAGCTCGATATGTTTCAGGTAAAGGAGCAAGTGGCGCAGGTTTAACAGCAGCGGTTGTAAAAGATGATTTTATGGGTGGCTGGGCACTTGAAGCAGGAGCACTCGTACTTGCAAATAGAGGTATTTGTATGATTGATGAGCTTGATAAAATGTCAACAGAAGACCGATCACACATGCATGAAGCTCTTGAACAACAAAGTGTGAGTGTTTCAAAAGCAAATATTCAAGCAACACTTATGTGTGAAACAACGGTACTTGCCGCAGCAAACCCGAAAATGGGTCGATTTGACCCTTTTGATAGTATTGCAAAACAAATTAATTTGCCACCTGCACTCATAAATCGTTTTGATCTTATTTTTCCTATGCGAGATATTCCAAATGAAGAAAGTGATGAAAAACTTGCAACTTTTGTATTAGGTATGCACCAACGTGGAGATTCAGATAAACCTGAAATTGATACAGATTTACTTCGAAAATTTGTTGTATATACAAGACAAAGATGTAAACCTGAATTGACGGATGGTGCACTTGACGAAATTCGAACATATTATGTCAAAATGCGAAATTCCCATAAAGGTGAAGAAAGTATGACAGCCATCTCATTATCAGCAAGACAATTAGAAGCACTTGTACGAATGGCAGAAGCAAGTGCAAAAATGCGACTTTCACAAAAAGCAACAAAAAAAGACGCAAGACGGGCCATAGAGATGCTTGATTACTGTTTATCACAAATTGGAGTTGATCCAGATACAGGACGAATTGATATTGATCGAATTCAAACTGGATTTACGACAAGCGAAAGAAATAAAGTTATAAATATCCGAGAAATTATAAAAGAATTAGAAGAAATTGAAGGCAAAAAAATGGTTTCAGTTGAAAAAATAATTGATTTAGCAGCACAAAAAGGAATAAATGAAGAGAAAGTTGAAGAAGCAATTGAAAAACTCACATTAAATGGTGACATTTACAAACCAAAAAGAGGTTTTATTAGTAGGATAGTATAAAATGGCAGAATTAAAAAGGCAAATTGCAAAGATTGTACCCATTAAAAGTATTAAAAGCGGCACATATATTGAACGCGAGGGTTGGGAACCAAATTCAGTTCAAACAGAATTTGGAGAAGTTTCGCGAATAAATTGCATTGGAATAATCATTGAAATTTCAAAACCCGTAAATGTACTTGAAGAACAATCACAGTTTGTTATTGATGATGGAACTGAAACCATCGAGGTTCGTTCTTTTGAAAAACTTCAATTAAGCTCACAAATAGATGTAGGTTCAACTGTATTACTTATAGGAAAACCACGAAAATATATGGATAATATGTATATTATTCCCGAAATTATTAAACCATTACAAAAAGAATGGATTGCATATCGAAAAAAACAATTTGCACAATTAGAAAAAATTCCTGTTGAAGAATTACCAAAATCAGAAGAATCACAACAAATTGAGAAACCAGAAACTGTTAAGAAAACAGTTGTAGAACCAGAAAAAGAAGAAAGTGAAGAAGAATCTGTTACAGAGAAATCAGAAGAAAATATAATTCAAACAATTGACTCATTAGACGAAGGTTCTGGCGTAAATATTGAGATTGTTATTTCACAAGTAACTGGTGATGAAGAAAGCTTAAAAGAAAAAATTAATTCTTTATTATTACATGGAGAAATTTTTGAAATAAAACCCGGGTTTTTAAAAGTCTTAAAATAAATAGTTACTTAAAAAATTGTTTAACTAACACATAATAAAACACAGTTAAGCAAAATACATAAAACGCAATTACAAGTAGCAAAGCCAAAATAAAATCTAAAATACCACTATAATTTACATCTAAAATTAAATTTGCTAATCTATTTGTTATTAAAACTATGGCTCCTGAAATAAGACCAACTATTAATTCTTTAAATCCTAATTTAATCTCACCGTTTTTTATTTTTAGAGATTTTGAATTATGATAAAAATAAAGTGTTAAAACTATTAAAGATAAAAAAACTATTGAATATATACATATTACAACGACCATTCAACCGCATCCTCTCTAAACTGTTTCATTCTATTCAAATCTAAATATTTTTTATGACCTTTTAACAAACTTTTGAATGATTGGGCTCTGTCCCAAGAGTCTGTTTTGAAATGAAAAGCACCTTGGCGCTAGATACCAATATGGTGCGATTTATACTGCATCTGGATGGCAATTGCGCAAGTGAGGTCTGCCGTGCTTTTTATTAATTATTAAGACTTGGAATAGAGCTGAATGATTGAAGCGATTTTATTTTATTTTCCTGTTTAGACTTTAAACCAACATCTGAAGTATCTATATTTTTCTTTTCCATACAAATCATAATTTTAAAACTTATATATGAATTATATTGAATTCTCAAAGACATTTTTAATTATTTTTACGATTTATACACCAACACATTTTTAAACAATACCTTTTTTACATATAATATGAATTATGACGATTTATTAGATAATGCGTTTGAAAACATGCCCGAATCCGCAAAACACAGGGATAGGTTTGTTATTCCAAAAGTAAGTGGACATGTTGAAGGAACGAAAACTATTATTAAAAATTTAAGTGAAATTGCAAAAACACTTGAACGTGATGAACAACATATAACAAAATTTTTACTTCGAGAACTCGCAACTCCTGGTTCATTTCGAGGATCGCAGTTTATTTTTGGAAGTAAATTATCTCCACAACTTATAAACGAAAAAATACAAAAATATGCCGATAATTTTGTGTTTTGTCCTGTTTGTGGAAAACCAGACACATATTTGGTAACAGATAAAGAAGGAACATTTTTAGTTTGTAAAGCATGTGGTGCGAAAAGTAGTGTTCGTGGGTTATAATATTTTTTTATTTATTTTGTTTCTTTAAAAAATTAAGATGTGATTTATATTTATCTCTAATTTTATTATCAGTATTTAATAGAGAAAAATATAGTAAAACCGCAACTAAAAATATCAACTTATCTAATATTTTTTTTTCAGTATCAATTTCAATTCTTGTTAGTTCAAGAGCTAATTCCTCATTACTTCTAACCAAAATAATCACCCAAACCTGTTTGTTTTTCTTTCTCTTTTCCAAAAACACCATCAACACGTAATTGTAAAACTTCTAATACTTGACGTGTATATTCGCTCACATTATATTTTTTAGAAAGTTTAGTGGACAATTCTAAATATTTAATAACTGAACCTTTACTAATTGTGAAAATAATTTTTGGTGAACCACACGTCTCACATCTTCCTCGTAGTGGTGGTCTACGATATTTTGTATTACAGGCAACACAGCGAAATTCTTGTGTAGAAAATTTCCGTAAATTACCCATCGTATCACGTAAAAAATGTTTGTTGATAACAATTTGTGCAACATCATGTTCATCAACAGCAGCAATTTTTTCTGCCAGAGCCATTTGTCCTTCAACTTTTTCTTTCATAGACGGTAATATTTTATATGCAGAACATAACACACCGTCATTAAAATTAGTCGTATCATGAGTAAATCCCATACCTTCAAATTGTTTTTCAGTACCCAACACATCATTAAATAATGGAATTTTCACATCCCAGGGTTTTTTGTATTGTTCGCATGCTTCATAAAATTCTAAAGGATATTTCCAAGCAATATCTAAATTAAAAACCATATCATCTACTTCTGCAGGATTTATAATACTTGTTAAAACAAGCGGTGCATCCATTGTTCCGCCACGATGTTGTGGTAAAAATTTTGTTGAAAAATTTAAAAATCCATCCATTAGTAAAAAGAAACACGACTCATCACCATCACATTGACGAGTTAAGATGCCATTTGCAATAACTATACTATTTGGAACATGTAAACAATATGAACTTTCTTCGGCAGATTCTTCAATGGAAATAATTTCATCATGAATATATTGGTAATCATACTCTAATTGCGTATATTTATACTTGATTGATTTTGTTATAAAAGAAAATATATCTTTTTTTCTTTTTGAAATAAATGAAACAGTTTTTTGTAAATTTTTTATAAATTTACTTTGAATTATTCCCTTATATAGAGTAAAGGAAGGCATAGGTTCTTTTTTTCGTTCATAAAATTGAGAAACTATTTTTCCTGGTTTAGAAGTATATTTTTTATATTTAATGAAAATTTCTTGTTGCGCTAATATGAATTGAATATCTTGTAATAAAGTTTTTGAAACTGTATCGAATGTTAAACGTAACTCTGTTTTTGAAACTGAACCATCCCCTTCAAAATATCCCCCTAATAATTTTCCAATTCTTGTTGGTGGTAGAGATAAAAATAACGATGGTATTCGTTTAGTATATGCATTACTACCCATCTCAAGTTTATTTGTGAATAAATCATATATAATTCTTGAAGAAAATGTAACGCGATCATCTTTATTCTCTGATGGTTTTAAATTCAAAGTTAAAAAATATTTTTTAATGAATTTTCGTAACATCAAATCATCAGATGAAATATATGTTTGATATAAATTATGTTTACCTTGAGTTTTACGAGAATAACCTTCGGCAATGTATAACCCACAAATTGTTAAAAAATCATCAGAGACATTTATAATTGCAGGTATTTTGACGTGATCTCGTTTTGCACTTAAAAACAATTTTCTCTTATCTATATTATTCGAAGAACATATTTTTCTTGCAAGCGTAATCGGTATTGAATCTCTATTACTATAATTAGCATAATTTTTTGTTATTTTTTTTAATTCTTGCAATATATTACATTGTTCTTGTAAACCTCTTACCATTACCCAATCTTCATTTTTATATAACTCTAATAAATCTAAAAAGATTACATCTTTTGATTTAATCGTTTGAACATAAGGAATATTAATTTTATCGCCCTTTTGTAAATTTTTTGCATAAATAGTTCCTCGATTTGTAATATGTTTATGATTCAATGTTGTTTGAAGTGATCTGCCTAATTTTGTCTTAATGGTAATCATTTTTTGCGGTTCATGTTTTGTAAAATTAATTACTGGAACCTCGCCAATAGAACCATCTTCTAATAATCCTATAGTCGTAAATCCTTTAGGTTTACATTCTGTTGTTTGAAATGAATCAACAATTTTTTGAGGATTTAAATTCTCAACTAATTCTCCAATTTTGACATTTTTCCAAACTCCTTTTTTCTTAATGGGAATAATAGTGTCGTATGCAAAACAGTCTCTTCTCATCGCTGCATGCATAATTGGATGACAAAACATTCCTTGTGATTTGGTAAATCCTATTATTCTTGCAACACTTGCCGCAGAAGTATGGGGTGCTAATCCAAATACATGAAGTCCTGCTAAATCTTCTTTATGTTTTAAATTATAATACGGTTCAAGTCCATAAAGTTGCATTAATAAATCATCAATATAATTTGCAACTCGATACAAAACTTCATGTGCTGGTTCAAATGGTGATTCAGTACAACACGGAATAACAATATCTTGCGGATATATTTCAATAATTTGATCATCGTGTTCAATAGGTTTTCCATGAATATCTTTTGAATATCCCAACTCTTTTAATCTTTGTATTGATGTTTGAATTTCTTTTGGTTTAAAATGTGTAATTGGAACTTCGCTTGCATCATATCGAATTGTTCCATCTTTATTTGCATGAATTTCATATTTTTCTCTTAGTTTTGCTTTTAAATTATGTTCAGTAATAATTTCTGTTTGAACATTTTTTGGATCTTTCGGATCAAATAATTTAATTTGTTGTGGTGGTACATGGTACGGTTGACCTGCGATTTTTCGCATTTTAGCTTTTTCAGGTCTACCCATTCTTGAACCAATAAAAACTCCCGCTTTATCACGAATACTATATCCAAGTGTTTGTATAAATTCAAAAGGATTTGTGTTATCATATCGAGTTATTATTTTTTGAATGTTATTTAGATCTTGTAATTGAAATAACTCAACTAAAATTTCAGTTTCATTTTTTTGAATTATAATAAATTCTTTTGCTGAAACAATATGGCATATTCCAAGTTTTTCTAATATTTTTTTGAATTCATCATTATATTTTCCAACAAGTTTTTCATTTTGTACAGTGTATCTAGATATATGTTTTAAAAAAATAGTAAATTCTGTAACAGTAAGTAACTTCCAAAAATAAGTATGAGCTGGATGAAGAGAAACACATATTTTTTGTGAGATTTCTAATGCAGTTTTTGGAGATACTTTGGTTGTTAAAGGATTTGAAAATAATTTTTGAAGAGATGAAAGAGGAATTTGAATTTTTTGCGATAATGTCTCATAAAAATTTTCACCAAATAATTCTTTTGCTTTTTTTTCGACTTCTAATATCCACCATTCTTCACAATACCCTGGTCGAAGAAGTGTATGAGCTCTATCATAAAAATCCCCGTAATTTATTAACACATCACCCAAATACAATATTTGTTTAACTTGAGGATGCAGTTCTTTTGCTTGTGCGATTGTTTGAACTCGAACAACTGAGCCATCATGTAATAACACAATTGGACCTTCAATATTATCACATGTAGTAAATGCAGTCGCTTTTCCCGGTCGTTCAACTTTTAATTGTGTTGCGATTGCAATAAAATTATCCATAATAAACATTGTTGCTGGGTGTATTGATTGTGCAGAAAAACCACTTGTTCTCCCGCGACCATAACGCAGTCGCAAACCCCCTGATTTTAATGGATGTGATATAACAGGTCGTCCACCAACTAAATCTGCAATATATGTATAATTTGGATATACATTTTTTTCTTCAAGAGTTTGTTCTTTTTTCTCTTCAATATTTGATGTAGATGATTTAGAAGTTGCTTTTTTTTGAATATCTAAAAACTCTTTTAAAAAACCCCAATCTTGCATACCCATGTCATCTTTCCATTTAGATATTTGTTTCCATAATTTTTTTGCTTTAAGCGGTAAACAAGATGAATGGATAAGACAAAAACCACTTCGAAGTCTATTTGCTTTAATACGAGATAAATCTTTAAAATTTGAAACTTCAAATTTTTCAGAAGGATCTCCATCTATTTCAATAGGACAATTTTTACACATAAATATTGATTCTTCTTTAGATGGAACATATTGTAAATTTGTAACACGTTCATGATAGTCCATAATTTCTGTATAACATCTTTCTTGTTCTTGTTGTGTTGGATCATATTTGGCATATCCAAGATGCTTTCGAACATAGTCTGCAATAATAACAGACGTAGCTGCAGCAGTTCCTCCAGCATTTCGAACTGGTCCGGCAAAAAACATCGCAAAATATTCTTCTTTTGTATTAAAACGTTTTTTTAATTCAATTTTTGTAAATCCCTCTAATGGAGATGATACAACACCAACTGTTACATATGCAAAACCAACCCGTATACCAACTTCAATTGCTTCAAGAGGTTTTGCAAACTGCACAAATTTATTTTGTGCAATTTCAAGCGCAATTTGCATTGCTACACGCCAATCTTGTGAACCAAATTTATTTTCTAATTCTAAAATTCGCTCAACAACACCAGATTCGTTTATTTGAGGACAAACAACTGAAATTAACCCAACTACTCGCTCAGCTAAATTTTTAGCAAGTTTTATATCAACAATTTTTGTTGGATCAAACCCTTTGATTCTTGCATTTTTTGCAATTCCATATTCAGTATTAACAGCATTTTGAATACTTTGAAAATATAATTGCATTTGTTGACTACTATTCATAAAAACCCCAAAATAAACATAATATAGTCTTATTTAAAAGTATATGGTTTTTTTATTTTTGAAACCCTTACACCTTGATTTCCTATAGAATATTATTATAATATAAAATAATTATTGTTTTTAGTTAATATAATATAAATATAATAAAAAAAGAAAAATTTTTCATATATTTATTTTCAATATTGAAATAAATTATATAATATATATATTTTAATATACTATATATTATAATTTATTAATATAAAAATACTTTATATACTTTTTTCTCGACGAGAATGTATATAATTTATAAATAAAATAAATAACATTCATATTTTTTATAATTTTTAATTTATTTTTCCATAAGAAATTAAGGGGTATGTGTACATTTTAATTTTAATTCATTTTTTACTTTCCTAAAGTTTTATAAAGAATATTTAATTCCATGAGAAATAAGGGTGATTTTATGAAAGTGTCAAAACTAAATTCTTTTTTTGAAAAATATCTTGAAAAAGATATGTTATTTGTAAATAAAAAAGTATTCAATATGGGATATACTCCTGATAATATAGAATTTCGAGATGAACAAATTAATGCTATCGCAAACGTTTTAGCGCCTTGTTTAAAATTGGATAAACCATCTAATTTATTTATATATGGAAAAACAGGTACAGGTAAAACATTAACAGTAAAATATACAACAAAACAAATAATGGACGTTGCGGTTCAAAAAAATATTCCCATTCAAATTTTTTATTTAAATTGTAAATTAAAACGTGTTGCTGATACAGAATATCGTCTTATTGCACAATTAGTTCGTGAATTTGGAAAAGAAATACCACCAACTGGTCTTCCAACCGATGAAGTATATAAAATATTTTATGAAGTCTTAGATAGTAAAGAGCAACTTATTATTTTAATACTTGATGAAATAGATCAATTAGTAAAAAAAGCAGGGGATGAAATTTTGTATAATTTAACACGGATTAATTCTGATTTAAAAAAAGCGCAAGTTTCAATAATTGGAATAAGTAATGATTTAGTTTTTACAGATGGTCTTGATTCACGAGTAAAATCAACATTAAGTGAAGAAGAATTATTATTTCCTCCATATAATGCATTTCAAATTCAAAATATTTTACGTAAACGTGCAAATATTGGTTTTCTTCCAGGAACAATTGAAGACGGTGTTATTGAAAAATGTGCGGCATACGCTGCCCGTGAGCATGGTGATGTAAGGCGTGCATTAGAACTATTACGAGTTGCAGGAGAACTTGCTGAACGAAAAAATGATACAAAAATAGGGATGATATATCTTGATGAAGCAGAAGATAAAATAGAACGTGATCGAATTGTAGACATTGTAACAACACAACCACGACAATTTCAAGCATTACTTTATTCAGTTATAAAAATGTCATCAGCAAAAAAAGAATATATATTAACAGGCGAAGTGTATGAGTTATACAAATCTATTTGTTATAATGTTGAATTACGACCATTAACTCAAAGACGAATATCAGATGTTATAAGCGAGCTTGATATGCTTGGTATAATTAATGCAAAGGTTGTATCAAAAGGTCGTTTTGGACGAACTCGAGAAATTGCATTAGCAATGCCGTCTGGATCTCGACCAAAAATTCAAAAATTATTAGAAGAACAACTTCAATTATAGGTTGTATGTATGGAATCAAATCAAGATATTATAGAAAAATTATGGGAAGCAGGTGTTGTTGTCACGGATGAAATAGTTTCACAAGTTCAAAAGGGAAAAACATATGATCAAATAATTCAATCAGAAAAAACGACAGATTCTAAAGTTACTATTATAAAATCATATAAAGATAATCATCATACTATTTCTGTAAAAGATTTTACACAACATTATCATATTCGACTAGAATATATGTCTCAAATTTTAAAAAATCGAACGGAGCTTGATAATATAACTTCAATTCATCGTGTATTACAAAAATCTGACAATGAAAAAGTTTCTATAATTGGATATGTATTTGATATTAAAGAAACAAAGAATGGTCATTTAATGTTTACCATAGAGGATAAGACAGGAAAAATTCGAGTCTGTGTTGTAAATAATGAACAAAAAAAAGATTTGTTTGCATTTGCAAAAGATTTAGTTTTAGATGATATTGTTGGTATTTATGGAACAGTAATGGTCGGTAAAGATCCAATTATGTTTGTTGATGAAATTATATTACCTGATATTCCAAACACAAATCCACTTAAAAAATGTCCTGATGATGTAAACGCTGTATTTATTGGCGATTTACATATTGGTGCAAAGGTTTTTTTACAAAAAGATTGGGATAGATTCATTAATTGGATTCAAGCAAAAACGGGTGATGAAAAACTCGATGAAAAAGCAAAAAAAGTGAAATATGTTATTATCGTTGGAGATATTATAGAAGGTGTTGGGTGGTATCCTAATCAAGAAAAAGATTTAGCAATTATTCCATTTAAAGAACAATATAAAAGAGCTGCAGAATTAATCTCTCAAATCCCATCTCATATTCATATTATAATTTGTCCGGGAAACCACGATATTATGCGCTTATCTGAACCTCAACCGCCAATATATAGTGATTTAGCTGAAGATTTATTATCGTTACCAAATATAACTAATGTGAGTTCACCAAGTATTGTAAATATTCATAAAACCGATGAATTTCCCGGATTTAATATTTTATTATATCATGGTTATTCATTTTTTTATTATTTAAATAATGTGCCGTCAATTCGTCAAGGGGGTGGAATTGAACGAATCGATTTAGTGATGGAATATTTATTAAAACGCAGACATTTAGCTCCAGCACACACTTCAACATTATTTTTACCTGATAATGATCGTGATGAATTAATAATAGATGAAATTCCTGATTTTTTTATTAGTGGTCATGTTCATAAAAGTGTTGTAAACACGTATAAAAACGTTACAATTTTAAATTGTTCTTGTTTTGTTGATGTAACAGATTATCAAAAAAAACAAGGTATGGTACCAGATTTAGCAAAAGTTGCATGTGTTAATTTGCAAACACGAAAAATAGATATATTGGATTTTCATAAATGACACCAAAAATACAAATACATATGATTGGAACATCACACATATCTCAAGAGTCTGTTATACTTATTCAAAAAATTTCAGAGGATGTCAAACCTGATGTGATGTGTGTTGAATTAGATAGAGATCGCCTGCAAGGATTATTACATCCAAATACACAAAAAATTTCGTTTTATCAAATACTTAAAAAAGTTGGGTTATTTGGCGCCATATTTTCGTATTTTGGTGGAAAACTTCAAGCATATTTAGGAAAAAAATATGGTTTAAAACCGGGTTCTGATATGTTAGCTGCAGTTAAAAATGCAAAAGAAAAAAATATTCGTGTTGCACTTATTGATCAACCAATACATATAACATTACGTCGGCTTTCTAAACAAATGACTTTTAAAGAATATATCAAAATGTTTTTTGAAACACTTGTTGGATTAATTCGACCAAAAAAAACAATCAACAAATACGGACTTCATCAAATATCATTATCATCTGTTCCGTCAAGTGAAGTAATTATCAAATTACTTAGACTTATTAAACACAAATATCCTACAATATACAAATGTTTAATTGAAGAACGCAATATTTATATGTCTGAGCGTATATTTCGTCTTATACACTCAAATAAATTTCAAAAAATTATTGTTGTAGTAGGCGCCGGTCACATAGACGGAATGAAACAAATATTTTCAAAAAAAGAAGGATTATTATACGAATATGAACTCATTTATCACGCGAATTAGAAACACAGCAACATTTACAAATGGTGAATTTGCGACACTGTATTTATATACATTTATATTTTCTCTTATTGGTTTGTTTTTTACATATAGGCGTAATACTGAATTAGAGTATTTCGAAATTATTCTTTATTTGGTTCAATACATTATAATATTTGGTATTATTATTTTGAGCATTTCGTATATACAAAAAATTGCGGGCGCAGTTATTGGATCACACGTAACAGCATCTCGTTCATGGGTTGGAATTATTTTCAGCGCATTTTTATCTTTTATGTCATCTGGTTTTTTCTTTTTCTTTATTCCACCAGGATATGTTTTTGATGGGAAAAAAGAATTTCTTATCGGTCGGTTTTACCGTGTTTTGTCTCATAAAGATTATGCAGTTATAAGCGCGATAGGTATTTTTTCTCTTATAATAGTTATGTTAGTTTTATATTCAACTGGTTTAACCCAATATTCCTTTTTTTCTCAGTTTGCACTTGTTATTTTATTTTATGTTCTTTATTCCTTAATTCCATTTGATTTTTTAACAAAATTATTTGAAAAAGACGACGGGTTGTCAATTGGAATTTCAATACTATATAAATCTCGAACATGGTATGTAGGAACCATTATGTTTTGTTTATCAGTTTACGCATTAACGGTATTTGGTTCGTTTGTAATAGCGTTGTTATTTTCTATTATTATTAGCACTATAATTGCGTTGTGGTATTACTTTTCTTATGAGTCTTAGATTATTGTTTGCACGTATGCAATTGTTGTAGATATTATGAAAAAATTTGTGATAAGAATTGCATAAAAAATCGTATTTTTTTTGTGTTTTTTTAAAAAAGGAAGAATTTTATGTAAGATTTGTGCGATTCCTAGTTGAAGACCCATAACTATAATTAAAAACAATATATAATATATGATTAAATTATGAGTAAAATCAAATATAAAAAAACAGGATTCTGTTAAACAATTTATATTATTGTAAGGAGATGTAAATAATTTTGTCAGAATGAACATAATTAATATGATTACGTATCCACTAATAAATTGAATATGTACTGCTTTAGAATACGGTTTATGTAAAAAATATAATAGTAAAACAGGTATGAGAATAAAGTGATGTAAACTAATTATATAATCGAAAAAATTTCCATCATAAAAAAAAATAGCACTTTCAAAAATAGTATATTTTGTTAAAGTAAAACTAATTGAGTCAATAATCCACGGAGTCTGTAAAACAATCGCTTGTGCAAATATTACACTTAAATAAACGGGTTTATCAAAATATAATAACAAACCTGTTATAAAAAAAATTATATAGCAATACCAAAGTGCTTCATCAACTAATCCGTAGTTTTTATATTTGAAAATTATGTTGAATATTGGAAACAAAACAAAAATAATACCGATAATTTGAAAAATGAGTGTACGTTTTTTGGTATTCATATTTGGTTGTATTTCTAAAACTTTATAAATATAACTATCATATTTATTGATATGAAATATAGGCTTATTTTTTTACTCTGTTTTTTGTTTGTTTTTTGTTTGGTTGGATGTACATTTTCTGATAATACAGAATTAAATAACACTCAAGAAATTATATATCCTGAATCAATTGAAGAAACTATACTTAAAATGTACAATATATCTCAAATTCCTGTTTTTAATAAAACTGTTATTGAACAGAATGATAATTGGTGTTTAAATGCAACCGCAGTTAATTTTCAACTGGATAATACTCCGAAAAACATGTTAATCATCGGATTAACACAATATGCAAATAAAACTACTTGTCATTTACAACATTCTCAAAATGTTGATTTTTTAGGTTTAGTACAGACAGATTACTATGTAGTACAAAATGGAGATGGGTATTGGAAAGTTCAGACAATTTTAGAAAGACAAACTGTTGAATATGTTTCAATTGAACAAAAATTTGAATACAATTAATTATTTAAATACGAATGAGTATTATAAACATGATGAGACGAAAATTGTTATTGTTAATCTTTAGTGTGCTTTTGAGTACTTTTGTGTTTTCATCAATTATTGATAGTTTTTATCAGAATCAACCAAATCCGTCAGCTCCCGCAACTCAAGTGTTTGTAACAATAAATGATGAAGTTTTAAGTTTACAAGAAGCGCGCGGGTCATTAAAAGTTGGAGGAGAAAGTGGTAAAACTTGTGATGCTGAAAATTATGCCATTTTTGCCTACAATGAAAAAAGTGAACCATTGTGTGATATAATTTTTTTAATGGAATAGATAATGAATAAAAAATTATTTTTAAAACTAATTGTATTGGGTATCTGTATTGGTGTATTATTTGTTCAAGCATATTCTGAAACATTATTTGGTCATGTTGGAGAAGATATAAAAGGTAAAGTTGGTGATCAAACAGTTGATTTACAACATATGATTGATTCAAATAAAATAAGTGTTGCACAGTCTTCTGTTTGTGGCGGTGATTTTTGTATTCGAGGATTTGATTCATCAGGTGATCCCATTTGTCAATTTACAGATCCAATTTTAGCGTGGGGTCAATGCGTTGGAACACCAAATCCCACATCTTGTGGACGAGGAAGTCAAGGCTTTCCTCGTGATAAGCAGTCTTGTATCAATATGGATTGGGAATGTAGTATAATAGAAGGTGGTTTAGGGGAAGCAAGTGGAAATTCTGAATCAGCAATTGAGGTTGGAGGAGCAATTTGTCCGGAAGGTTTAATGACAGAATTTCTAACAGATTATGTTATGCCAGAAGTTCCAAAAGGCGGAACAAATGATTTAGGAAAAAGTCGATGGAGGAGAGTTTCAGGAACAATTACAAACACGTTTATTTGTCTACGTCCAAGTTCTTCATATTCGTTTGAACAAAAAGATAATTCTTTTACAGATAGTGATTCAGCAACAAATACAACAAATGCAACAATTGAAAACATTGAAAATACGCTTGAAGATATGTATGCGGAATTAGAAACAACTTTTGCTAATTTAAATAGTACGAATTTAGGTGAATTTAATCAAACATTAATTGAACTTGTTGACTTTTTAGATTCACAAGATTTATCTTCCGAAATTCAAGAACAGATAAGTGCTTTTCGTGCAGAGATACAAAGTGCTCAAACTGTTGAAAACTATACTGATATTTATACTGAAATTTTAGAGCTTAGGGAGGATGAGCAAGATGAAC
Organism: uncultured Methanosarcinales archaeon; assembly: GCA_964624275.1. Classification (GTDB taxonomy): domain Archaea; phylum Nanobdellota; class Nanobdellia; order Woesearchaeales; family DATGWN01; genus CAZUXP01. Next base: position 4,372 of record CAZUXP010000007.1, on the reverse strand, counting down.
CAATATAAAAATATATTTGTAGTTCTGATATTGCTTTTTATCATTCCCGCAATACTTGCTTCAATTGGTTCACATCATACTGCATCAGATGTTTGGATAAAAGTTCCAACACAAAATGGAACTGAAGAGATGAATTTAGCGCAAGCCTTTTTACAAAATCTTCAAAGTACCGCAGGACAGGTTGATTGTGGTGCAGGAATGTGTTTACAAGGATTTGATTCAGAAAAATCATGTGTACAAGCACATTTAAGTTCTTCACCGATGATTTTAGGTGAACCATATTTTGATGGTTTTTCAAGTTGTGGAAGCCGTTGTCGAGTTTATGAAATTTTACAAGAAGAATTGGCTTCTGAATCTGAATCTGGTGGAGATATAGCTGATTCAACCTATACTCTTGATTCTAATGTAAGTGGTTCAAATGAAAGTGAAAAATTTTTTAAGGAATTAATATGGACAAGAACAGATTTTAAAGCTTCAAATGCACGAGTCACGAAAAAAATGAGTTCTGCAACATTTTCGGGTGCAAATCATATTAATTATGAAACCGATAATTTGAGGGGATGGAGAAATAAAGGTGAAGCTTATGGGTTTGCTGCGATTGCTGTACTTAGGGATGGTAAATGGTACGGTGCACAATATGAACATGTGAGAAACAGAGAAAGTCAGATTCGAAGTAAAACAAATATACGGGGTGGCTATCACGATATTAAACCTGTTCCACAATCAGGTGAAACAGTTCGAACATGGTTTTATAGTTATGATCTTGACCAAGCAACAAATTATATAGAATTTACATATGTCGATTAGTTTGTTATAAATCTGTCTAGAATTATTGGATTAAAATCCTTAAGTTTGAAAATTATTTCAAACAATCGTCAAGTTTTGTGATTTGTTTTTAAGGAAACATATTTTTACGCTATGATCTATTCATGTAAAGATTTTTACGCAACTGTTACTAGAAAATGTTTTAAATACTGTTTTTCAGTAAGTGAATATGAACCAAAAACTAAGCTTAATTATAATTATATCGTCCCTTCTTTTAAACATTATTTTAGCAATTTTATTGGTAAACTCACTTTCGGCTGATCGTGATTTACTTCTTGTTAATATTACCTCATTAAATGAACGCGAAGAAGCATTATTCGAATTAGTAGAAGATGAAGAAATAAAGGATTTATTTTTTGATATTGAATTATTTATTATTTGGGAAGAATTTGAAAATATTCCTGCGCCGCTTATGCAACTTCAAACGAAATTAGAAACAGAAAATAGTCAAAGTGTAGAAATGGTTCCACTTTTACTTGAATTACTTGCTGAAGAAGAATATGAGGCATTTTCAGTTATTTTTTATGGCTTTATGAATGGATATTTACTTTCATTTACTGATGGTTTTATTGAAGATGATGAGTTTGTTGTATTAAATTCAGGTGAAGAATTTGAAGTTTAATAAAAACGTTGTGGGGTATAGTGTTGGCATTTTTTTAATTTTGAGTATTACGTTTGTATATTCATCAATACTTGAAAGTTCTTATGAAAGTCAACCAAATCCTTCTGCTCCGGCAACCGAAGTTTTTGTAATAATTAATGATGAGAAAATATCATTACAACAAGCACATGCAAATGGTCTAATTGGTGGTGAAAGTAATACTGATTGTGGTGCTGAAAATTATGCTATATTTGGTTTTGATGAACAGAGTAACCCTATTTGTGGAATGATGTATGTGGAGTCTGAATGATGACTATAAAACGTTTTTTTATACAAAGTGTAACAATTATTATTATTGGATTACTGTTGAATTTAGCCGTTGTTCAAGCATATGACTACGGACATTCTGGAGATGAAATATATATTAATGTTAATGGTGAAGATAAATCGTTACAATCTATAATCGATTCAAACGAAATAAGCGTTGCTCGTTCAAAAAGTTGTAGTTATGAAGAATGTCTGAGTGGTTTTGATGAAAATGGAAATCCAATTTGTACTTATTCGTCACCAATTTTAGTTTCAGGAGAATGTGTTGGCTATCCCGATCCGGCAGATTGCGGGAAAAAAAATAGTCAGAATTGTAAACTTCGGTGGGAGTGTGAAAATACTGCAGGACAATCATTTACAAAAGTAGTAGGAGTACAAGAATCTATACGTGAAGATATGGCCGCACATTGTCCCGGTGGAACAATTTCTGTTTTATTATCTGATAACATGTTACCCAAAATACCAAAAAATGGGAAGAAAAGTTTTGCGGTTGAAAATCCAGAAGTAACTACTGGAGCAGGAATTGTTGCAATTGGTGCGACAACTGCTGCAATAAATTTAGGTGCTGCAGCAGCAGGAGTAGCAGGCGCAGCAGCGGCTTTTCCAGGAGTGCCTGCAGGAACGACATTAATATCATTAGCTCCAACAACAGTTCCAGGAATACCTGCGGCAACACCTACTCTTTTAGGTCTAGGACCAGCAGGCTGGGCGGCAATAGCAACTGTTGCGGTTGTAGCTGTAATTATTTCTTTTGCGTGGAAACGAAGTATTAAAAGAAAAATTGACGGGGAAATGAAAAATGCGTGGTTGTGCTTTCGACCTCATATGAGTTTTCCATCAGGTGATTCGGCTTCGTTTTTAGACACTATTTCAATACCAACATTTACTCAAGAAGATGTCACTCGATTTGAATCTGGCTCGTATAATGATTCATTAATAGCTTCAGATGATTTTGAATCTGAAATTGTTGCACGACAAGGTGCAATTTTAGATTTTTACCAAGATCCTAATTTAAGTAATCAAACAATTCAAGATGTTATTCCGCTTTATGAATCAGTTATTGAACTATACGAGGAGCATAATGACGAAGGTGCATTCACAGATCAAATTAATTCGTATCAACAACGAATTGAACAAGTTCAAACCATAACAACTGATGATGAGTTACGCGAGTATATCGAATCCTTAAGCGATATTTCTTTAAATTTGGATAATTTTTCTGAAGAAGAACAACAAATAATTCAAGCTGAAACAAGATTTTATGAATTTGTAAATCAATACAATTTTAATCTTTCAACACTTTTTCAATTACAAGAAACCACACAAGAATTAATAGATGAATATCAATTAGTAAATCAAGATTATTACAGTGATGAAATTGAATCAATGCAAGAAATTATTACAAAAATAGATGACGCAGAATCACAATCAGATTTAGATGAACTAGAAGAATTGTTGAGGGTACGAAATGAATAAGATACTAAAAATTGGATTTGTATCATTTTGTATTATATTACTGTTTTCAGTTTCAATATTTGCAGTAGTTGGTTCATTACATGCAGCATCTGAAGTTTGGATTCATATTCAAAATCAAAATGTCGATGAAGAAATGACATTATTAAATGCCTTTAATCAAAACGTGCAAAGTACTGCGGGTCGAGCAAATTGTGAAAATAGTTGTTTGTATGGGTTTGATGGTTTAACTCCCTTATGTAAACCTACTGTTGAACCTCCTGAACATGAAACTCCGGGCCAAGCTGGAATTGTTCGTTCCGGAAAATGTGGCAAACGTTGTGTTGTATATTCAATTGTACATGCTGGTGAATAAACATTTACAGGTAAAAATCTATCAAAAATCAGAACTTGCAACAAACTTTATAAAGACTTTTCAAAATAAATACCTATAAGAGGTGTTTTATATACAATGACAGATCCAAGTTCAGGTTTAGTGTTAATCTTAACCGTAGTAGTCGGAACATTAGCAGCAATAGTGTATTGTCTTCGAGTTTTAGTATTAATGGAGCGAAGAATCGCAAGAATAGATACACACATCGAAGCTTTAGTAAAGACAGTTTTACAAGAAGAACTTAAAATTGAGAAAGCAGAAACCCAAATTGAAAAACAATTTGGTTCAGCAAAAAAATCTAAAAAGAAAAGTTCTCAAAAAAAAAAGAAATAATTATTTCTTTTTTCTTATTTTTTTTACAATAATATTCTAATTTTTTAGTAGATTGTTAGTTAATCATAGGGGAATATTCTTCTCGTAAATCGTAGTGTCTATCAGCAACCCATAAAAGTAAACGAGTTGCAACTGCTACGCTAGCAAAACCTATATTTGTTTCGTTAATATCGTTTGTCATAGTGCTAATTGCACCATATAATGCTCCAGAAGATAAACCATCCATTGCTGCAATTCCGCAGTTTTGAATAGCACCAAAATATTGTAATGTTTTATCTTTTTTATCTGTTTGTATATTAATTGCAGTTGATTGCACATCATTATAAAATCGTTTTGCAGGTAAACTTGGTACTGCAATATGAATTAATGCATCAAGTGATGTTTTTGCTATTTTTTTCATTTTGCGTAAGTGTCCATAATTCGGCTTTCTTTTTCATCTT
>CAZUXP010000006.1:0-48745 GCA_964624275.1 uncultured Methanosarcinales archaeon | reverse complement strand
AAGTACATTTTTATCAGTAATTGCTTCATCAGATAATCTAATAAATCTTGAAGCACGATTTTTTAGTTCTTTTGCTTGCCTTTTAGGTATTCTATATGAAACCTCGCAGATTTGATCTAAAAACTCTCGAGTTAAATCGACATCCGTATATAGATGAGGGTATTTCTTAGCAGTTTGCCTCTTAAAAGATTGTTGAGCCAATACTTTATATATATTCTCTGCTAATAGTGAATCAGTTACATCTAGTAAAGAACCATTATCATACTCAGCTTTTCGAGAATTTTCAGCAATAACCTCTAAACAAATTCTTCGTGCATATCTCTCTCTTTGAGTATCAGTCATACCTGAGACCTTAGGAATAATAATAGAGTTCCCATCAGTTAAAGGAAATCGATGACCAAATGTTTCTTCTGCATCTTCCTCTAATATAACAGTCAAAGGTTTCCTTGCAATTGCTGATGCAAATCGACTTATTTTGTCAGAAGTTTTCATATTTATTCTCCTGGAAAGTATACGTCTCTAATTTCATTAATAGATTCTTGTAAATCTGGCTCATCAGTTAATGAATATGTTACTGCATTTTGAACAGCATAAGAAGGATTAACTCCTTGATTGATTAATTTACCTGCATATATAAGCAATCTAGTCGAAGCCCCTTCTTCCAATCCTCTTGAACGTAACTCTCTTGTACTAATTCCAAAATCAACTAACTTTTCAGCCATTTCTTTATTAACACCAGATTCTTTAGCAATTATTTCTAGTTCTTTATCTTTTGGCATATAATCAAATTCCATTGAAACAAAACGCTGTCTCGTTGATTGTTTCATTTTTTTGAAAGAACTTTGATAATGTGGATTAAATGATGTAACTAACATGAAATTGGGGTGTGCTTCAATTACTTCTCCAGTCTTATCAATTGGAAGAATTCTTCTGTAATCTGTTAAAGAATGTATTAAAACCATTGCATCATTTCTTGCTTCAACTACTTCATCCAAATAACAAATTGCTCCATGCCTTGCAGCTAAAGCTAATGGACCATCTTGCCAATACGTTCCTTGTTGATTTAATAATAATCTTCCTGATAAGTCAGATGCTGAAAGATCTTCTTGACAACTGACAGTGATTAGCGGCACTCCGACTTTATAAGCCATATGCTCAACAAACCGAGTTTTCCCACAACCTGTTGGTCCTTTAAGCATTAGAGGCATTTTATTATCAAATGCCGTCTTAAATAATGCATCTTCACCATTGTGTGAGATATAAAATGGTTCTTGGCCAATATTATATTTTTCCAAAGGATTTGTATCAATATCTTCTTCCACTTCACCATCAGAAACCTTTGTTCGAACATCAGAAGCTTGAGCACCATTTACATAAACTTCAATTTTGGGTGCAATTCTATGTTTAAATTCAGGATTAAAGGAAGGATTAAAGTCTGCATTAAAAGTAGGATGAAATTCCGGGTTAAAAACTGGCTCAAAATTATTTGTTATCTCAGGTTTAAACTCAGGTTTAAACTCATGGTTAAATGTTGGATAAGATTCATGTCTTAAATCTGGTTTAAACTCGGGTTTAAATTCTGGTGAAAAATGATTTTGATTTTCTACTTTGAGATGTAATCTTTCACTTCTTCCAGTTATTCGTTCTAATAATGTTAATTTTGATGTGTTTTCTAATTCTCTTTCTGTCATTTTATTTTTCCTCTTAAAACCTCTTAGACAAACCAATTACATATGTTGCATCAACACTTTTTGCTTTTTCCAATCGTACAAAAGCACTCATATCTTCAGGTAACTGTTTTTCCAATTGTACTTCTGTATAATGAGTATCTGGTTTTATACTATGAAATGCTTCAATTGTTAAGCCATCTATCCCTGGAATATTCCAGTTACCAAATACATCAACAGTATGAGTATCAGCATTTGCAGTTGCTCGAATTGAACCATAATTAGCTCCAAATACTTCAGGTAAAGGAATTTGTAAACCGTATTGTGTATCAACTAAACCATCTTTTGTTGTTGAACCTACAACAACTGCTTTGAGATCTTCACCAAATTCTAATCGTTGTTTACCAAAATATGTATTTTTGTCTAAATCCTCAATCTGGTTAAACCCAACATATGTTACAGGTTGAGTTTCACTTTTTGCAATTGTCCACAATCTACTTTGATGTGTATCATTTGTTGTGTAACTTTGCTCTAATTTGTTTGTTATTCCAGCTGTTGCAGATGTTGCTAAAACTAATCCCGCAAGTCCAAGTTTTGTAATTTTTTCTAAATTTTTCATTTTTCCTCCTTTAAGTACAGTTTTTGTTATTACTGTTTAATAGATACGGAAATCGCTTTAATATGTAAACTTTTTGTGTAAATAAGTCAACTTTTTTGATAAATGTAAACTTTTTTAAATAAACGAATAATCCTAACGATATGATTCAAAGAAAACTTGTTCAACATGGCCAATCGACTCTTATGCTGAGCTTACCACGTAAATGGTTATTTCAAAACAATTTAGAAAAAGGAGATACAATAAACATAATTGAATCAAATAACGCATTAATACTAAATGGATCAGCAAAATATGAAAAAAAAGAGATAACAATTTCTATTACTAGCACACTTGAATCTTCAATTCGCGCAATATTAAAAAATCTGTATAGACTTGGATTTAGTAAAATTCATATAAACATATCACATCAAGATATGGTACAAACTATTGAAAAAGAAGTTAAAGACAACCTAATAGGATTTGAAGTCATGTCCTCAAATTCAAAATTATGTATAATAGAAAATATATTAGAGCCATCAAAAACACAATTATCTAATATAGAATCAAAAATATTTCTAAATATAGAATTATTATTAAATAGTATAAATGTTAACTCATACCCCAATATACAAAATGTAGAAGCACAAATTCAATCATTTGAAAGTTTTTGTCGAAGAGTTTTGTATCAAGAAAAAACTGATGTTGCGAAATTACAAGCAGATTTTTTATCCGGTATATACCACTCACAAAGAGAATTGTATAAGGCAATACTAAATATTGAAGAAGCCACGCCTCTTATGAAAGAGGCTATTGAAGATATAAGAGCTATTTTTGTTATGGTAAGAGATACAAGGAAAAAACAAAACCTTACCTTAATTGAAGATATTCATAAAAAAGAAGATAAATTAACTAAAAAATATATAGACAAACTAAAGCAAACTGCTGATGCAAAAGAAAAACTATTTCTTCATAAGGCATTGTCAACTATTCGACAATTTTATCTTGCAACATCCCCGTTAATAGGTTTATCAGTATTATACGCTACAGAAAAAGAAGAAATATAAGGAGTGTTAGAATGTTCAGCAATATTTTCAATAGACTTGTTGCTTTCTGAATCTGAAAACAACAAACCCATTGCAACAATACTAGCACTAAGTATAGCACTAGTTTTAAACAATGGTTTTAAGGAATACCCATTTTCCTCATCAGTCATTTTTTCATGAATATTAAAAAAAGCAGCATTTGCTTCAGAAAACGTTTGATAGCCTGAATCACTCATACAATTATACACAAATTTTCTCGCCCACCTTGGAACATCTTTTGATAATTGCTTAACTCGCTTTTCATGTTGTTGTTTTGATATGCCAGAAACTAAAACATTACCAGCAGAACCTTCCTCAAATAGCGAAATTCTTGCGTGGTTACCATTAAATGCAACATCTCTTCCTACATCACTATCAGCTATTTTATATGAAGAAGGCTTTTTTCCTGTTAACGATTCATAAAGTGAAGCACCTAGTGAATATAATTCAGTTTTTTCAGTTGCTTTTGCAGTATTTCCAGTTATCCATGCATTTAACAAATCCGGATGTGCATATGTTGCAGTCCCTCTAGTTGGCAAAGAACTTTCTTGAATACCATTACTTTTAACAGCTATTTCAAAATCATTAGATTGAGCCTCATAACTACCTCGGCTTTTATATAATAAAATATTATCAGGCTTGATATCTCTATGCAAAATGTTTTTTTCAGATAACTTTTCAAACTCACTTAATATTGAAAGAATAGTGTTCCTTGAAGGTGCAGAAGAATCTAAAAGACCTTCTTTAGCCACATATGATTCAAGAGTATAATCTGCAGGATATTCAGCAATTGTAATCTCAGAACCTCTTAGTTTTTCGATTGCATATCCTAATTCTGTCCTAAATTGCAAATCATTGTCTCTTCCATAACCAAAATTATTTTTTCTAGCATTAAACGAGCCCAATCGTTCTTCGAGTGGAACAGATACTACAACAGGTGTTTTATCAACTATTCCATCAGAAAGATGTTTTAATCTGTTAGCTTGATAAACAATTGAATTCGCACCTCTCCCAAGCTCAGATAAACTCGATATATCAATATCAGCTTGATTGAGCCGCTGTAAATCAATATCAGATAATAAAGAAACCATTATATCACCTCATCTAAGACTTCAATGGTTATTTTTGCCACAGTTCCAGGCTTTAGCTGCTTTTCAAGCAGTTTTGGAACTAGTATAACATGTTGTTTTCCCTGTTTTGCTACTTTTTTAATGATTGAAAAGGTTTTTTTCTCAGGCATAAAAATATAGAAAAACTATATATTTATATAGTTTTTCATTTTAACTACTTATTAGTAACTAACTTTGTTTGTATGAAATGCGTCAAGGTTTGGTAAACGTGCTTTCGAACCATCCACTTTTTCGCCTCAGCGTTACTGAGTTCCCATACTTTATAAGAGGATGCTTCCATTTTTATATCTTGTCCTTCTAAAACGCCATTTCGCCCTGATTTTTTCGGAGGGTACCTAATTTGGTACTTTTTGTTCACCGATCATTTGTTTAAATAGCTATTACTCAAGTAATTCTGGAAGCATTTTTTCTATGAAAATTATACCTTCTCTATAATTCATTGATTTTACATATTCAGAATCTAGGTCCAGTTTTTGTAATTCATTTTTAGCTCGAGATAAATTTACAGGTGCCATGAGTTTAATCCATGCTAAGGGGTCTGCATGGAGTAAATTCTTATCTGAATCCAAATCGTCTTCACTCCACAGGACAGGTCGAAGATTGTAAAAAGCTTCATTCCTGCAACGCCGTTTCCAACTAAAAATTTTATCGGAAATTGGAAGAATTGCCGGTTTATAATAATGTTCTGCAACTTCGCGAGATTGATTATAATGCATGATACATACAAAAAACATGAGTCGATCAAATAATTCATCAGACATACTATTTATATTTACGGATGCTAATTTCACTGCTTCCTTATAGTTTCTTTCATCTAAGTCGCAATTAGTAAACATATAAGCTTGCGGTTTATTCAATTCAATTGATGATGCGAGTAAATCAAGAGTAGATTCAGTAACAATACCATTTTGCATTAATTGATCACTCTTAATAGTATCAACTAAAGTCGAGTAAGCTGATTTCATAGTTTATGGAATCCGCAATTATTTAATAAATTATACTTTTATGCACACGCACTTCCTACCTCCCTATTAGTTCAGCACAACCACTATTCTTACAGAAAGTAATTGAGGACTTGTACACATCAAAGAACTAGAGAGAAATCTCGTTTTAGAATGAAAAAAACGCCGCAAGCCGGATTTGAACCGGCGCGCTCTTACGAGCCACGCTTTCCAGGCGTGTGCAATACCAGACTATGCGATTGCGGCATAAATGTAAACGAAGGCTTGAGCATACGCGAAACCTTCTAAATGATCAAACTGTTTGCAGTTTGTGCGACTGCGGCATAAATGTAAACGAAAGCTTGAGCATGTGCGAAACCTTCCAAAATAACTTCCAATCTAAAAATAAATTAACAAAATAGAATCTCTTTTTAAATTTAATGCTAAAAACACACTCATAAATGACAAGAATAGGCAAGATCACAGCTGGAGGCGATAAAAAAACGCTTTGACACCCACAAATTAGAAACGAATTAACGTAGCTGCGATCTGTTTTGCCTCTATTTCCTGCCTAGGGTTTGTATGGGTGCCAAAGCGATTATTCACAAAAGACAAGTAAATCACCCGCCAAAATGTATACTGTCTAACACTTGTTGTGATTTCGTTTCTTGTGAGTATAAAAGCCCTTTACAAATTACGTAAAGGGCCTTTAGGGGAATCTCGAACGCCCTTTTTATTACATAAAGTAGGGGTAGGGGTTGTAAGAAAGAACTGGGCGTTCGCGATGAGTGTGTACCTTGCATACTTTTAGAATAGTATACAGCTTACATGCGTTTTAAACCCAATGAAGACTTAGTTGATTCTTGTGTCCACATTTGAGCTACTTTTTGCATGATTTTTGCAAATCTTTCTGAAATACGATATGTTTTTTTATATAAGTCAAAATCTACCAAACCCATACTCTTCATAGGAGTCAAGATCCGATCGTAAAATTGTCGTTTATTATAAGATAAAACGACTTCTTTTTTTTGTGTTGTTAAACCGATTCGAATTGTTTTTATTATTTTAAGTCCATCATGAAGCCGAGTCGCAAAATCCGACATTTGAGCTTTGGTAAACTCTCCATTTGATTTTTTCAATTCAACAATAAGTTCTTTTGCCACTTCAATTTGTTGTTCTGTTGCAAAAATAACTTCAAACACGTCATCCGGCAAATTGAATTGATCAAATAGTATTACCATTTTGTTATCTCTTTTTCACTCTTTGTATACTATAGATGACACTAATATATAAATGTTTTGTTTATAGATACTAATATACGAAATACTATACTAGTTTTAATAATATCTTTTAAAAAGTTTTATTCGTAAAAGTATTTATTGATACAAACTAAAGAATTCGCGAATGACTGATTTATATTCTAATGTGCTCACTAACGCAATATCATCTGGAAAACACTTTTTATATTGACCCCAATCATAGCGTTTATCTAAATACAGAATAATACCTTTATCTGTCGAACTTCGAATACAACGACCCGCATTTTGTAATGTTGTATTAAATGCAGGGTACACATACCCATAATCCCACCCCTTTTGAAAAAGCGTGTCATAATACGAAATTAACTCTTTTGTTTCTTGGTCAGGCTTTTTGAGAGGTAACCCTACAACTACAACACCGTTTAATAAATCACCTGGTAAATCTATACCTTCTCCAAAACTGCCTTGCGCAACAGCTAAAAGAACAGCACCCGATTTTTTATATGATTTAAACTGTGTTAAAATATCATCTCGCTCTTGTTTAGTTAACCCACCCATTTCACACAACACCGTTTTTGTACTCAATTTCTCAAAATATTTTTGAACATCAGCCAATATTTTATAACTCGGGAAAAAAATCGCACAATTACCAGGAATTGTATTTGTCATTTCATTACAATGATATGCAATTTGTTGGTACTGAGAATCAGTTCGATCACTATATTTTGTTGAAGTCAGTGGAACAATGACATGAACAGAGTTTTGCGACGGAAATGGATTTTTGAATGTTTTTGTCAAAGTTTGGGGTGAAAAACCTAATATGTCACGATAAAATTCAAGAGGTTTTAACGTTCCACTCATTGCAATAACTGAATGTGCTTGTTGTAAGACAGTCTGCGTCATTACTTGTGGATCGAGACATCGATACGATAAGACTACACTCTGTTGTTTTTTTTGTGTTTTTTTAGCAAGTATTCGAGCAAAACCCGTACTTTCTCCTTGCCATGCAACAAAAAAATCATACACACTTGCGATAAATGAACGATCTTGAACAGCATACACTGTGTCAATTGCTTGTGTCAATAAATTACAACACTCGTCATATTCTTCAAATTCATTAACAATATTACTAAACCATTCTTTTGAAACGAGTTTTTCTTCAACTGGTGAATTATTCCATCCTTCTAAAAATGATTGCACATGTTCTAAGAGTTTTTGGACATCAGTACAACCAAATGTAACAGCTTCAGAAATTGCTAAATTTAACACATGGGTTGACAACGAAAAACTTGCTAAATCTTTAATTCGCTGTGGTAAATTATGTGCTTCATCAATTACCACAATACAATCTTTTAAGTCTAATTGGATTTTGCGAAAAAATGATTCGCGAATTTTAGGATGAAAAATGTAATAATAATCTCCAATGATAACTTTTGCTTTTTTTGCAGCCTCAGTCGCAAGTTCATACGGACAAAATATTTGTGTTTCACCAATTGCGCGAAGTGAGGATGCATCACTTGCTACATCCGCTAAATCTTCGACTTCAGCTTTAGCTTGATCAGTTAATTCCCCATCTTTTTTACGCGTATTTTTATAAAATTTACATTTTCCTGCCTCACGCAATTTTTTACAATACGTAAAAAACTCAGATGATGCTAACTTTTGAGCACCGGGCATCACACACAAAGAACGTTTTGCAATAATATCTGATACGCCAAATGTCAACGAATGTTTATTTCGAATATCACGCAAAGTTTGAACTGCGAGTTTGTGTTGGGTATAACGCGATGTTAAAAAAATGACTCGTTTATTCTGTTCTAATGCATATGAAAGCGTAGGCGAAAGAGCTGCTGCTGTTTTTCCAAGACCGGTTGGTGCATGAACGATATAATGTTCTTTTTTTTCTAAGACAGAAAGTACATCATCCATAAACTCTTTTTGTTGTGGACGCGGAGACTCATGTGCAAAATATAATTTCATCACTGAATATAACCCTAAGCCCTTTTAGAAGTTTTTGCTTTTTTTTTCGAATTTTTTGCGACTTTTTTCTTTACAGGTCGATTTTTAGGTTTTAAAGTAGGTTTTGAAACTGAATCATCTTTTTGTTCCAACCCATCTTTGACTTCTGTTAATTGATCAATTTGTGAATCGACTATTTTTTTGAGTCGTTCGGCTTCTTCTTTAATTGACGCAAGATATGAAGTATCACCAAAACATTCTTTTGCGTGTTCTTCACAATACGCATTATTTGTTCCGCGAACAATATATACAGCGGGTTTTTGGCAGATAATACAATATTTTTGCATGCGTTCACAAAATACGTTTTTATTTATAAGTGTTGTGGGTTTTTTTAGACAATACTAGTTCTTTTAATAAATTAAAAAAAAAATAGCGAAAAATATCGCTTTTTTTATTGACTTCTTCCTGTTGATGACCCACCACTACCTCCACTACTTGATGAAGGTGGAGCCTGAGTAACCATTAAGGGACTTCCATTCATATTTTGGGCAGTTACTTGTATCGAATAATCCAATCCAGAGTTATTTATTAGAAATATATCATTAACGAAAAATTCCAAATTGTCATCAAATTGATACGACTGGTTAATATTATCTTCTGATACATAAAATACGCCATCATTAACTGAAAGAATAATGAATAATTCTTCAGACATTATATTACTAGATAGCCAACTTGTCACAGTATAATTCATATCATCAGAATATAACAATATTTCAGTATCTTCTTGTAATGTAAATGTCTCAACAGAATCATCATCTTCAGTAGATCCAGGTGGAAGTTGTGGAACATCCGGTAGAACAAATTCTTCAGCATTAATAACTGTTGCAGTAACATATGGTTCGATTGTCTCATAATAATAATCATCAGAATCTTTCCAAATACGTTCTGTATAGATATTCTCTATATTATCTATAATAAGAGTTAATCCACCAACATATGCTATATCTCCCTGCTGAAATTGATTCGATGGATGATGCATATCAGTTCGAAGATATATCTCACTTATTGAACTACCGGTTGAAGACCAACCTGCTAATTCAACACTATATGCATACTCATCTACTAAAACAGGTGCGTCTACATACGACGTTAAAATGATGCTATCATTTAAACCAGTAAATACAGGAAGATCCGCTTTTTGTAACGTAACACTTTTCTGATTTGAATTGGGATTTGAAGTATCAATACCTACATACTCAAATCTATCTAAATAATGTGATCGATCATATAACAAATCTGAATATCTTGTTATCATATAATCAGTTTCTAACTCTACTGAAAAGTCTACATCGCTCATCGAAGTTAACGTAATAGTCACAGGTTCTCCATACTCAGAAATAATTCTTTTCGGTTCTCCTAATGTTAACGTCAAATTGTCCGAACCAACAGCGCTTAACACTTCAACTATTTGTAATTGCCATTTATTATCGCTACAATCCCAACTCGAACCATCCCGACTACACGCATAAGCAACAAAGAATAATTCATTATTTTCATCAGCAAATTCTTGTAATGAATCACAAGATTCGGTGTCATAAATACTTGCATATCCACCTATCCACTCATCAGTCACACTATTTCCTTGCAGAGAAATTGCAGACCAAGCTTCTTGCGAATTATCCCAAATAAACATATCAGTATATACGAAATCTTCATCTGAAACGTACATATTCAGTTCAACATCTTCGCCTGACTGACAAGTAATTCTATCCGGTGAAACTTCAAAACTCCGTGGTTCAGTTGCCCAATCGCCGATTGCGCGATAATATTGTCCTCCAACTCCAGGTGCGTCTGGAACTGGTGGTACATCTGACGTACATCCTACAATAAAAATGCACAATAGAACAAATAGTAATTTTTTCATGATAAGAACATTTTCTGTAAATAATAATTTATAAAACTATCCATTGTAAAATAGCAAAAATCTTGCAACGAAAATAACCAATCACTTTTTCACATAGTGTTTTTTCCGTTTTTGACGATGAGTTTCTAAAAAGAATATACTTCCAATGATTAAAAAGAAAATACTTATTGGTATCCACGAACTTGTTACACAAATGTCAGAAAAAAATAATGGTTTAGTCACATACACTTCTAATAATGCACCAACGACAACTAATGACATTGCAAGAATAAAAAATAATATTGAGTCTATTGCAACTTTATTAAACGATTTACTCAAAAATTTTTCTTTTACAATATCAACAACAAATAACCCACCTGCGATTGCAGCTAATAAAAATCCAAACATTTCAGGAAAAAAATGAATTGAAAAAAGACTAAACTGACAAAAAGAATGAGTAACTGAATCTTGATAAAATTGAGCAATAAAACCGCCCGCCATTGAAGCATTTAATACGATTAAAAGTAAACCACCTGCACCAAAAAATAACATGAGCAAAAAAAACACAAAAACAATGAATAAATTATTTGTTAAAATTGAAAAAAATTCTGCTTCATTACTTACTGACGGCGGAGGAATATCAATTGATGTTCTAACCGTTGTATCAATATTAAAAAAATCTGCCATGGTAAAGACAGAAAAAGGTTGAATCATTGAAATAATAATAAATACAAGTAAAACACCAATAAAAAAATAAAAATGATAATCTAATACTGCATGATTTTTTTTAAAGAATGACGTCTCAGTTTTTTCAATATATTCCTCTTTTTTCATAATAGCACTAAATAATGGAAATGCGAACAGTACGATAAAAAATACAGTTGTAATACCAACAAGATGGGGTTGATTTTTGAATAAAAATGATGAAAATCCAAATGCAATCAAAGAATACACCAAACCTGCAAAAAAAGAAGATTTAATAGGATGTTTTTTCCAATGTTTTTCAAATACTTTTAACAACATATTCACTTGACCTCTTTGAGTACTTGATCAATATCCGTTTGAGTAAATCCTTGTTGAATAAGTGCATTCTTTAAAGATGCAAGCGGATACATAGATTTATACTTTTGAATATATGTGCGTATTACTTGTTGTTTTTGATTTGAAGTTATAGAATCATGTGGTTTTGATTTTAATCTTAGATATAAAAAGAATCCAATGATAAAAAATATAATGATAAATGTATTAAATATAATTATGAGAAAGACGAAACTCATACTACTTTCGTTCGTATCAACTTCACTCTGTCTTTGAACTGGTTGAGAAGTTGTTTGAGCAACATCATCTTGTTGTGATCGTGTTTGTTGATTCACAAATATTTCTTCATCATCAACTGATTCAGATGTATTCGAAACAGATGTTGATGTATTATCATCAGAATTATCTTGATTTGACCCTATCACATCAGGCATTTGTACGGGTGGAGTAGTTGGCGCCGAAAAAACTATGGCACTCAATATTACAAACAAAAATATACTTATATATTTCATTAAGACTCATATTACATAAATTAATTTAAAAATATACCGATTTTATGATTTATATAATTAATAAAAATACACATGCAAATTTCACTTAAGAGTCCTTCTATGAGTAATTACTAAAATTTAATTGCGTGGAATCGTTGGAAAGTTACGTCTTCCAACGGTGTTGAACAATATAATTGTTCAACAATCACTGAATTTAATGATTTGATTCCAAAACACTCTTTTTCTTTAAGAATTAATTTTTAGATAAAATCAGTCATACCATAAAGTATTTAAACAAAGTAACCCAAAATAGTAATATGTTTATGTATTCAAAAAAAGGGGTTTCACCATTAATTGCTACTGTACTTCTCATTGCATTTGCAATATCACTTGGCGCAGTCATTATGAACTTGGGAGTAAACCTTACCACAACTGTTTGCGATACTATTGAAATTGAAGTTTTAACAATTAATCAAAATCCTCGAATTTGTTTAGAAGATAATCAAGTACGTTTTACTATTAATAACATCGGCTCACCAATAAGTGGATTTCGAGCTGTTGCAATAGGTAATACAGTTATTGAAGAAGATTATATTTTAGATATTGAAAAGCTCAAAAGTAGTGCACACACACTAAGCATCCCAGAATCAGAAACAATTGATGCAATGAAATTCATTCCAATCACTACACAAGGATCGGATTTAACATTTTGTCCAGATTATGCAATAGATATTGAGCAAATTCCAGACTGTTCTTAATAAGTATTATTTATGAATCAGCAATAATTTCTATTACGTCACCATATTCTAACAAATAATCTTTACCAATTGTTTTTTTCGTCTTAATGTTTACTGCTCGAATGAATTTCTTTCCAAAATCAGTATGAAGTCGGTATGCAAAATCAAGTGCAGTTGAACCTTTTGGTAATAAGAAACAATCAGGCAAGCAATTTCCATCACTATCAGTTAGCTTTGCTCCTCCTGGATAAATTGGTATATATTCTAACACATCAAATACTGCTGAATTTAAGACTTGTTGAACTCCTGTTGATGAAAACACATCTAACACCGTTGATTGAATAAATCTCAAAGCACTTTTTTGTTTTTCATTTTCTACTTGTTTGATCGTAAATGACGATTCACCTGGGATATACGATATCATTTCTTTCTTCGAAGCTTCTCGTAACGCTAATTCTGATTCAGCTGAACAACCAATAATTGTATAATCAGGTCTTTCTTTTTGAATGCGCTGTAATTGATCTTGCGAGTTTGGCATATCAATACGATTAGCTGCAATAATAATTGGTTTTGTTTTTTTTCTAAGCAACACACTAAATGTTTTTTGATCTGCGTCATTCCATTCTGTAAGGGGTTTTTGTTGTAATGTCGGATTTTGAATCAAGATATCTTTAACCAAATCTTCAGTCACACGTAAACCACTGAGTTGTTTTGCAATTGCTTTAGTAAAATCTTCTTGTGTCTGTTGTACTGTTCGAGCAAACTTTTCCCAACCTTTTTGTAAAATTTTCAAATACCATAAATCTAATTCTTCTTCTAAAAACAAAATATCTTGTAATGGATCATAACTTCCAACCTCAACAGGTTCACCTTTCTCATTTGTTGAACCAGAAATATCGATAACATGAATCAGAATATCTGCTTGACGTAAATCATCTAAAAAGGCATTTCCCATGCCTTGACCTTGGCTTGCGCCTGGAACAAGACCTGCAACATCCATTAATTCAACAGGAACAAATCGCCAACCGTTCAAAAAATAACCTTCGCGTGGATGAGATTCTTTTCCAAAAAATGTTGATGCACATTTAGTTTTCACAAATGCTGTTCCGTGATTTGGTTGAATTGTTGCAAACGGATAATTTGCAATTAATACATTTGCAAGCGTTGCTGATTTAAAGAACGTACTTTTTCCAACATTGGGTTTTCCAACAAGGCCGACTAACATAACACATAAACAAAAACTGCGTATTTAAAAGTTTTTGGGATTAACATAAAACAAGACGATGATATACGTTTCATTCGCCTTAAACTCCAAATTTAAAAAAATTAAACATCTAATAGCTTTTTCCAAATAAAACTATTTTTTTTGTTGGATTTTGACTAAATAAACATTTTTGCGGTGGTGCATTTTCATCAATAATACAACGTGTTCCAACACCATATGTTTCTTCCACTTCTTTTTCTACATCAACATCACAATTAAAATATACCGAAACTAATTTTCCTTTTGCAATTTCTTCTGTAAATTCTTCTATAGTATTTGCATGAACAATGTGAGAATCCAAAAATGTTTTTGCTCGATTATATAAGCGCGTATGGAGTAAATCTAATTCTGTTTGAATAGATTTTGTAAGTGAATCTACAGCTAACTCTTTTTTCTGTTCTTCATCACGCATTTTAAGAGTTACAACGTTTTTTTCCATATCAAATCCGCCAACAATTATAATTGCAGGTACACCCTTTAACTCCCATTCATTTAATTTCCATCCCATAGAATATTCATCCCGATCATCGATAATAGGGCGAAACTCTTGAAGTGAATCAGCGATTTTTTCTACGTATTTTTGTAAATCAGACGACTGACCTTTTTTCTTAATTGGAATAATAACTACTTTTTCTTTTGCAACTTTTGGTGGTAAAACTAAACCCTTATTATCTGAATGCGTCATGACTAATGCGCCGATAAGACGAGTTGCAAACCCCCACGAGTTATAGTACGGATTATGCGTTTTTTCATCTCGACCCATGTATTCAACATTAAATCCTTTCATAAAACCTTGACCTAAATTATGCGATGTCCCCATTTGAAGTGCTTTTCCATCAGGCATTAGGCCTTCAATAGTATAACTTTTAACAGCACCTGGAAATCGTTCAGCAGGTGTTTTTTCACCCGTAATTACTGGTAATGCAAGCACATCTTTACAAATTCGCACGTATGCATTCAGAATTCCTTCAACATCTTTTTGACATTCTTCATTTGTTTCATAAATACAATGACCTTCTTGCCATAAAAATTCACGCCCGCGTAAAAATAATTTTGTTTGTTTTACTTCCCAACGTAATACATTACACCATTGATTTACTTTAATTGGTAACTGACGATAATTTCGTAACCATTTTGCAAACGAATCCACAATAATGGTTTCAGATGTTGGTCGAATAATAACCTTATCTTTTGCGTCTTCACCAGCATTTGTTTGAATCCACGCAAGCTCAGGCGCAAAACCTTGAGCATGTTCAGCTTCTTTTTTAAAAAAACGTTCTGGAATCAACATTGGAAAACTACAATTATCAACATTAAACTCATTTTGAATTATAGTATTAAAGTGATTTTGAATTTCTTGCCAAATATAAAAACCGCGAGGTCGAATAACAATAGTTCCTTTAACTTCACCAAAATCAGCTAATTCTGATTTTAAACAGACTTGTTCATACCATTCAATAATATCACTTTGTTTTTGTTTTGTAATACCTTTGTTGTCCATAATAAATAAAGAGAGCGTTATTCTTTTTAAATGTTCGCGTGTTTTAGTACAATCAAAAAAACTACACAACTACATAAAAGAGTGGTTCTTGACATCTTCAAAATATTATACAGTATCAATTATGCGATACCATTGCGTAACTTTGAAATAAATCTTGTTTTTTTAAGTAATAATAATAGCAAATTTCAACAAAGGACAATCCCCTACTAACACACTCGGAAAATTTAAAAAAAATTAACCTGATGATGTAAAAATTACTCGTAAAATGAATTGTATCATAAAAACTGAATATTTTTAAACTCACGCATTAATAAATATGTTATGAATTCAAATCCACTTGTTGATTATATTAAATCGACTTTACGTCAAGGATATTCACAAGAACAAATAACGCAACATCTCATAGATAATGGTTACAGTAATACAGATATTGAACACGCATTTCATACTCTCAAACACACACACATCCCCCATCATTTTATTTTCATTCTCATTAGTATTAGCATTCTTTGTCTTATTGGTGTTTTTTTTGCAAGTCAACAATTAAATACGACTGCATTACATTTTCCGACTTCAGAAAAACCACATGAAATAGTTGAGCTTGAATCAACAATTAACACTATGCAAAATCAAACTCAAAATATAACGCAAACTGATAATTACCAAATCAAAGAGGAGCTAGAAGAAATAAATTGTAATTCGACTACTTTTTTTCAAACAGAAAGACCGCTTTTAGAATTACAACCACAAACTGATAATGCCATCATGTGTTTTGGTAAAGCAATTGTTGATTGTCATCCCGCTAAAATACAAATACAAACTGAGACTTTCACCAATATTCAACTTACAGATACTTGTGAAATACGCATTCAAAAAGATAACATAACCATACTTTGTCCAAATAGAGCAACATCACAAAACGAACTTGACGCGTTTTTTCAAATGTATTCCTATATACCTTTAGAATTAGAAAAACCTGAAATTTGTTCTATTCAATAAGAATTCCAGGTTTTCCTGGAATAATAAAACTTTGTAAATCACTTGTTTGAATTTTAATATCGCAATCATACAGCGTTTGCAAATATTTTCCAAACGACTCAAGATATTTTTGTTCATCTTCTTGTGATTCAAAAAACTGCAAACCTTCACTAAGTGTTTTTGGAACAAATCGTTTAATGAATTTAGCATCGTTTGAAAATTCCGTTAATAATGGAGGTAAAACTTCCTTGAAGTTCTTTGTCTGTGTTAATATATCTGAAATTTTTGTAAATAATACAAATCGTTGTTTATGTGCTTGTACGATAGTAATTTTTTGAATTTTAGATATGTTTTTTTGCTCACTGATTCTTTGTATTTGCGCAAGTAAAGACTGTCCAATTGCTTCTTTTGCTTCAAGTTTTCTATCTTGAAATTTCGCATTATCTGTATCATATTTTTGCACAGAAATACATGTTTTATTACCTAATTTCTCATTTAACTCCTCACAAACATGGGGTATGATGGGCGTTAAAACACGTAAATAATCTAGTATGAAAAATCGCATAACTTCTGCAGTTTGAGACGCATTTGTTTGATTTATATGATGCATACAATCATTTAAACATTCATAGACAATTGCAACATACGCTTCACGTATTTTTACAGAATCCATGTGCGTAAAATACGAATCTACATGAGAATAAAATCGAGAAATAAGCCATTTATCTATCTGAGTAAATGAATCATAATTGCGCAAAGGTTTTTGCACAGCGTCTTCACAGAATTGAATGAGACGGGAAAATTTTTTTTGTAATTGTATTATCTCACTATCTTTAAAGTCCATATCAACATCATAGTTAGCTCCAACACCAACATATAATCGATATAAATCTGCACCATACACTGATTTAATTGTATTAAGTGGAATTCCGTTTCCCTTGGATTTTGAAATTTTATGACCATCTTTGATTAATAAACCACCAATCGTAATATTTTTCGGCCACTGATCTTTATTAAAAATAACTCCATAATGATACAATAAAAACGATAAGTGATTTGACATATGAGGTTTATTCGTGTATCGAACATCAACATGCTTCCAATATGAAATTTCTTGTTGAATTTCATCAGCAATTTTTTGTAATTTTGAATCTACACTTCCTTTATGAAAAAAAACATAATCATAAAATGCAGGTGTGAGTGATTTTGCAGAAACAGTATGTTTATGTAAAGTATTTGCAACTAAGTAAAACATTTGATATATCGTAGAATCAGATAATGACTCAATAACCCACTCTTTATCAAATGGTAATTTTGTTCCCAAACCCCGTTTTCTTGCACAAGGACGCATTGCAACCCAATCTAAATACTCTTGTTGAGTTTTACGTAAATTCTGCGGTTTATATTCTAATTGGTTTAATACTGCATGCGCTTTTGCCTTCACATCAGGATGTGTATAATCTAAAAACCATTGACCTTGAAGTACTGCAACAATAACTGGTTTTTGAGAACGCGTAACTGCACGACGAGAAGTATCATAAAATATACCCCCTAATTTTGCATCAACTAACGCTTGTGTGATTTTTTCTTTTGCATGTTTAATTGGTATATTCTTCCATTCGCCACATAATTCGTTTAATACTCCCCCATAGTGTTCAAGTTTATATAACGCCTGTTTTGCATCTTCTAACTTTTCATCATCAATAGATGTGATACCATATTTTGTAACCATGTGGTGCGCAGCACATTCACCATTCCAATGTATAATTTGACCCTTTTTATCTTTTGTTATAACAGTTTGAATTATTTGTAAATCTTTTGGTAATCGACCATCATTTCGTGCCTGAACAACACCCATATAATCATGCGGACTACCTGCAGGTGAGGAATACACCATCCCCGTTCCATGATTCGAATCAATAAACGACGCACTTGCAATTGGAACTTCTCGGTTTATGAATGGAGTACTATATGTTCGACCTAATAATTCTTCGCCCCGTATTTCTGATTCTATTTTTGTATTTTGAAATTGATGTTTAATTTTTTCATATGCAGGTTTACTTACAATCCAGATTTTGTCTTTAACATTAACTTTTAAAAGATTTTCATTTGGATTAACCCATACATTTGTTGTCCCAAACAGTGCGTCTGGACGCAGCGTTGCAACACTAATATATTCATCTCTTTTTGTATCTTTAAACAAGATATATACCATCTCTTGAATAGTTACTTTATCAACATCCCCGTCTTTGATATCATCTTCACCAACAGCATTTTCATCAATTGGCGAATATAAAATCGGATACGAACCTTGTTTAACCATGCCGTTTTCATGTAATTTTTCAAACTGCCATTCAATAAATGAATTATAAATTTCGTCACCTGTAGTAAAACATCTTGACCAATCAATACTTAATCCAACTGAATCAAATGTTAAGGAAATTTTAGATGAAAAAAAGTTTGCAATATTGTACGGATCTGTAAATGATTTTAAAGTTTTTAATTGTTCATCTTCATCTTTAATAAATGTTGCAATCGCTGATTTTGTTGATTGTATTTGAATTTCATCATTTTGTGCAATTGCATCAGAAACTGCTAAAACTGGAGTTCCCGTTATATGAAAACCCATAGGATACAAAACATTTTTTCCTTTAAGACGTTGATATCGAGCCAAAATATCAGCCATCGTAAATGTTCGCCCATGACCTATATGCATAACGGAATTTGCGTACGGGTATGCGACTGTAATAAAAAAAGATTCTTTGGATGTGTCGATTTGAGGTTCAAAAATTTTATGTTCTTTCCAAAATTGTTGCCATTTCGTTTCTATTTGTTCATTTTGACTCATTGAAACTGTGTAAAATATATCTGATTTTATATACTTTACGATTAATTTATGTTTAATCAAATTTTCAGATATCAGAAGCTAAATGTTCTGCAAAAAAAGTATGATAGAATTTACCTTATAATAATTGTACTTTTACATAACGTATTTTATTTCTGTCAATAATTTAGAATACTCATAAAATAAAAAATGGTACATTAACGTAATAAAAAGTAGGCTTCATCCAAAAAATAATTTTAGAGAAGATACGCACCCTGCGAAAAAGTCAGAAAATTCAGTGATTGTTGAACAATTATATTGTTTAACACCGTTGGAAGACGTAACTTTTCAACGATTGTCTGCAACTGAATTTTAGTAATTATTCATAGCGGGACTCTTGAATAAAATTTGCATAAGTATTTTATCCGATTACGTTATTTTTGGATGAAGCCCAAAAAGTACAAAAACATTTAAACTCGAATATTCATATATACGAACATATGAGCAAACAAGAATTAATTGATATCCCGATATTTTGGGATTTTGATTTAACAGTGAGTAAAGAATTTCAACAAATACCACTTTTTGAAAAGAGGTTTACTGAAATTAAAAAACACCTTATTACATTGGGTTTTAAACCAAAAAACGCATCAGATTATTTTGAAAAAGTTGATAAAAGCGGCGGCGATAAAGGCTTAACATATCTCCAACACATGATATGGGATGCAAAAAAGGGTGGTTGTTTAGAAGGACTTACTGATAAAGAATTGTTTATGATGGGTAAACTTGTACAACCTGCTGATGGATTTAAGAAATGTCTGTATACGTTACAAAAAGAATTTGCAAAAAAAGCAAGAATTCGACATTTTTTCATATCTGTTGGAATCAAAAAAATGATTGAAGGTTTTTTGACAAAACAACGAATGAAAACATATATTCAAGAAATTGCAGCATCTGAGTTTTTTGTTGATGAAAACGGAGTTATTAATGGAATTAAAAAAGCAGTTTCACCTTTTGGTAAAAATGAATGGATTATTAGTTTTATGAAAGGTTCGTTTTCATTATTAAATAAACAGCTCTCGCCAAAACAATATAAATATAATTATCAAAATATGATTGTTATTGGTGATGGATTCACCGATATTGCAAAATTTGCCTATGCAAAAAAAAAAGGTGGTACGCCAATTGCAGTGTATAAACCGCATTGTGAAAAATCATATACAAAAGCGTGTTCGACCGTCGGTTCTTGGGCAGATTATATTCTTCCGCAAGAATATGGACCACACACACAAACATATAAATTCTTGCGTGAAGCAATATTAGAAAAAATAAGTGCAAAACCAAAACTTCGACCATCCTTGCTTCACGATTATAAAAAAGGATTAGTTACGGATAAAACCGAAAAAAACTATATAAAGTCAATTTTGCAAAAAGACACTGTCAGTCAAAACTTTTTTCGTCAAGTTCGAATAGATTCCAATCAAAACATTCATATTAAAAATTTACAGCCAAAATAAAAAAACAATGTTTGAATACAGTCTGCAAGATTAAAACCTGGTGTTACATCAGAAATCAAGTTATTTACAAGAAAATTAAAAATTTTCTGTGCATGAAAAACTCGTTTTTCTTTGTATGCAACGAAGATTTTATGAAAGAATCGCAGGCATAAATACAACGAAATAATCTTGCAGGTAAATATAACGACATTCAAAAAAAATAAATAAAAACAGTAATTTTAAATACAATAAAAGAAACAATATCAAAATGAAAATTAAACGATTTATAGAAGATTTATTATTTGAACAAAAAACAAAAAAAAGTCGAATATTTGATGTTTTTTTAATTATTGCAATTGTTTTTTCAGTATTAGTTGTAATTTTAGAAAGCGTTCAATCTTTATTTTTACAATACAAACTATGGTTTGTTGGTGCTGAAATTATATTCACAATTATTTTTTCAATTGAATATCTATTAAGAGTTTGGGTCTCACCACTTAAAAGGAAATATATTTTGAGCTTCTATGGAATTATTGATTTACTTGCAATTATACCATTATATATTGCATTTATTATTCCCGGAACACAAGTTTTGTTTACGTTGCGAATTTTACGATTCTTTCGAATATTTCGAACATTAAAAATGCTCCAATTCTTGGATCAAGAACAATATTTAATTGTTGGTTTAAAAAGAAGTTTCCCAAAAATTTCGATATTCATTTTTGCAATTTCACTTATATCAATTATTATCGGTTCAATAATGTATGCAGTTGAAAGTTCAACATCAGGTTTTGATAATATTCCTTTAGCAATTTATTGGACCGTTGTCACATTAACAACAGTTGGATATGGAGATATTGTTCCATTAACTGCTATTGGTAAATTTATTGCAACAATCCTTATGGTCTTAGGATATGGGATTATCGCCGTTCCAACCGGACTTATTACTGTCGATTTATATCACGCACATAGTGAACATCACGCAAAACAAAAGAAAAAACAAAGAAAAAAATTTAAAAAACTACTCACTCCTAAAAAGTTACAAGATTAAAAACAAATTTAAGATAATAGTTGCATAACTTTAAATCATTTCAAACCTATACTGCAATTTAAATACTTGTAATCATATATACATTTATAAGAGGTATAACACAATGAAATTATATATAGTAATGGGAATATTCCTTCTGTTTTTTTTAGTTGGATGTGTCCAAACAGAAACACAAAACAACGATTCAATTGATGTTTGTACAATGGAATATGCACCAGTCTGTGGTGTGGATAATCAAACATATGGTAATGTATGTATGGCAGAAAGTCAAGGTATAGAAATTGCGTATGAGGGAGAATGCGGTTCACAAAATCAAGATATGATTGCATGTACCCGAGAATATATGCCTGTTTGCGGTGATAATAATGAAACGTATTCAAATGCATGTGTCGCCCAAAGTCAAGGTATAAATATTGCATATGAAGGAGAATGTGAATCACAAACAACAACACTTTCTCATACACAAGGTGTGTTGACATACGAATTTATTGTTGATAAACCAACACCATGTCACGATGTAAATGTAACAACGATGATTCAAGAATCATTTCCACCAACAGTTGTGATATCAGCACAAGTACAATCACCCAGTGCAGATGTCATTTGTGCACAAGCTATTTCACCACAAACTATCAACGGAACTGTTGAAATTGACAAACCGTTTTACGCACAAATCGTTGTAAATTCGCAAACAATTACTTCGGATGAATTTTTGGAAGAATAAACTTCCAATCTTTTTATTTTTTTGAAATATAATTATAATTGAAATTGTCCATCTCGATAAATTATTTTCTGTGAACCATCACTTAATGTTGCAGTCACAATACGATTTTCTGTTGAAACAATATCAGTATGTACGGATGAATCATTAAATCCTAAATCTTCCCAGTCTTTTTGGGTCAATGATTGTATATCACCTGTATAGGAATCTTTATACGCCATCCCAATTGCAATATGAGTGTTTCCGTATTTTCCCCCAATATTTTCATCAAACAGTGTTTCAGCCATGAATTTTGTTATTTTTGAAAACCGTCCATCAGTTAAGGAAAATTCACCAATTTTATCAGCATTTTTTGCTGCAATCATTTCTTGTAATTGTTCTTCACCAGTTTGTGCGGTTGCTTTTACAACAAGACCGTCTTTAAATTCTAAATACGCATTTGTAATAAATGTTCCATACCGATACAAAGGTTCAGTGAATTGTATGTACCCGTTTGTTCCTCGCCAATCAGGTGAGATGTATATTTCAAAGCTCGGTATATTACAACCTCTTCCTGATAGCCATTTTCGTTTTGGACCAATCTTGACATATAAATCTGTATTTTGTGACTTAATATGAAGTGAATCAATTTCGAGTTTATTTAATTCAGTTTGAATATGATCAATTTGTTCATACGTTTCTTTCCATTTTTGTATTGGATTTTCTGTATCTAAATAACATGCTTTAATAATTTCTTGCCAATAATCTTCTAATGATAATTTAGCTTCATCTGCCATTGCTTGTGTTGCATACATACATAAACTCCACGACAGTTTTCCTGCATGTTCTTTTTCATTTCGCCAATCCATTAAGGGTTTATGTGCAAGTTGACGAGCCATGATTCTTTTGGGAGAAATATCCTGCAACTCTTTTTTATCTACATCTGCTAACACACGCAAATAATGATCAGCTTGATCAATTAATCCTTTATAGTATTTATCATGAAAATGTGAAATTTGTTCACCATTTGCATATGTGAAGAATTCTTTTTCAAATAAATCAGGGATAAGATTTACGATTGGATGTCCACCTGCTTGTAAAACAGTCTTATACAGACTTTTTAAGAGCGGTTTTGCGATTTCGGGTACTGCTACATATACAACATCGCCCTTATTAATACCATTTGTATTTCCAAGTGCAAAATGAATCATGAGTTGTGCGTATTTATCTAATACTTCCTGTGGTGGTTGGTATGTCATAATGCTTTCAAACAAAAGCATATTTATAAAATTTTAGATGAAATGGTTTGCGACAAAAGTTTGTGATAATATAGATAATTCACAGCGGTTGCTTTATTTGCAAAAAATAGGTTGTATGCAAAGAAAAACAATGTTTTTCGTGCACAAAAAATCTTTGATTTTCTCGTGAATTACCTATTTTTCTGAATTTACTCCAAGGTATTATCACTTATTAATGTCACTAACCAAAAACAATAACAATATTTAAAAACCAAAACTACCATTTCTTCAATTGAGGTGAACAATCATATGACGCATAAAACACTCATAACACTATTATTTATGGTTGGTTTAATTTTTACTGCATTTGCAGACGAACCACAAGCAGTACAAATTTCAGCTGAAACTGAAATTAACCCAACACAACTTCAATATGAAATGCTTACAACAAATATCGAAAAAGCCCTCATTGGAATGCAAACTGTTATTCAACGGGCTGAAGAGCAAAATGTTAATACAACAACACTTAATGTATATATGCAGAGGTTAGAATCTCTTAATACTGAATTAATTGAATTAGAATCTTTTGATCGAACACAATTTGGAAAACATCAAACACAAGCAACTCAAATTGTTACAAGTTTTCGACAATCTGCACACGAATTATTTACTACTGAAAAACGTGATGAAATTCGCAAACAAATCCAAGAACGAAGAGAACAACAGCAAGAATTACAAGAACGAATACAACAGATACGCGAAAAACAACAAGCACAAAATAAACGTGCATTAGCAGTTGTGCAAGAACGACTCCTACAACAAACAGGCGATACACAAACTGCACAACGAGTTATTCAAGCTATTCGAGCTCAAAATATAACTCGAGAGCAGGTTCGTGAACTTCGTGAAGTAGTAAACCAAAGAATACAAGAGATTCCTACTGAACTTCGAAAGTTACGTCAAGCACTAACTGATGGCGTTATTACACAAGAAGAATTTAATGAACGATATCGTAATTTCTTGCAGACACAAAATCAAGACCAAACACAACAGCGACCTTCTGTTTCAAATCAAGAACCACAAGGTGATATCTCACCCGAACTTCGAAGATTACGTCAAGCATTAGCTGAGGGTGTTATTACACAAGATGAATTTAATGAACGATATCGTGAATTTATGAGTCAACAAACAATTGAATCACATGAAAATTCACAAGTAACACAGCGCACAGAAATACGTAATGATACAATGAATAAACAAAAAGTCAGTGAACAACAACCAACAACACAACAACAACGACCACAAAATCAAATAGAGGATAAGCGAAGATGAATATATATACAATACTTGCTATTGCATTAGTTAGCGTGCTTATTGCGTGCACGACACCAGAAATTATCGATACTGAAATTCCAATTGAAGAAGCTGAACAAGAAGAAGTTGTTGAAGATGAAAACATAGACAAAGAAGAAGTTGTTGAAGATGACGATTTTGTCGCTGAAGAAGATGCAGATATTGGAGAAGTAATTTAGACTTCTTCTTTTTTTCTGTTTTTCTGTTCGAAAAATTCAGATAGTTCATCAACCGTATCACAAATAATTAAGTTTTTTTCTTGCTGTAATATTTCTCTACTATGATAACCCCACGTAACACCAATGGATGGAATACAAACTTGTTTTGCTTCTTTTAAATCACCCGACGTATCAGTAATAAAAATACATTCATCAGCTGTTAAACCATGTTCATCAAAAATCATTTGAAACTTCACTATTTTAGAAAGATGTGTTGTTTTTCCATAAATTTTTTGAAAATAGTTGTTGAGATTTGTTTGTTCTAAAAATGTTTGAATTGTTTGTTCTTGAGAACTTGAAACAATATATAACACATAAGACTTAGATAGCTTTTCAATTAAAGAACTTATTGGAAATAATAAATCTGTTGTTAATAATGTTGCTTGTTTTTTATCAAAAACATATTGCTTTTCTTTTGTCATCACATATTTTTGTGATTCATACACATTACCCTTTGCAAATTCTTCTAAGTCTTCGATTTTTATTGAAGTCTCTAGTTCTTGTAATATCAAAAACGCAATCTGTTTAGTGTTTGCAATAACACCATCGAAATCAAAAATAACGCACTTAGTTTTCATTGCACAATCGCCTTAATTCTTCGAACACCAGCAGCAGAACTTTCTTCTTTGATAATTTTAAATTTGCCAATATCCCCTGTGTTTTGAACATGGGGACCCATGCAAATCTCGTATGAATAATCACCAATTTTATACGTAGAAACCGAATCAGGATATTTTGTCCCAAACTCAGACTGTGCACCTTGTTCTTTAGCTTTTGTTGGTGTTGTGTGTTCTTTAATGATTGGTATGTTTAACTGAATAACCCGATTGACTTCATCTTCAACAGATTGAAGTTCTTGCGGAGTTAATTTGCGATCAAAATTAAAATCAAACCGAAGTCTTTTTGCTGTAATATTTGAACCTTTTTGCACAATAGTTGGACTGATAACTTTTCGAAGCGCTTCATTTAATAAGTGTGTTGCCGTGTGTAATTTCGTTGTTTGAATAGAATCATCTGCTAATCCACCTTTGAATTTTTGTTCTGCGCTTTTTTTAGATAACTCTTGGTGTTTTTCGAATAATTTTGTGACTTCAGTTAAAATATTTTCAGTATTAATTTCAAACCCATGTTCTTTGATTTCTTCAATAACTAATTCAAATGGCATACCATGACTTTGAAACATATCAAAAACCCATTTTGGTTTAATTTGAATTTTTGTTATCCCTAATTTTTTTGCATCACCAATCACAATTTCTTCAGATTGTGTTCGATATTTTTCAAATAAGTCTTTTTGTGTTTGTGCAATTGTTCCAATTATAATGTTTTTAAGTTGCTTTTTGAGTAACTGCATACCCTTAGACAATGTCTTTTGAAATTTTTCTTCTTCCTTTATTAACTCATCACAAATAATGTTTTGATTTGTTTGAACGGACTCATATTGATCAACAAACTGTGCAATAATTGTTTTTGCAACATCTGCACAAAATGGTTTTTCAATACCAATTAATTGGCCATGTCTCACTGCACGACGAATCAACCTTCGAAGCACATATCCTTGATCTACATTTGAAGGTGTGACATATCTCTCATCACCTAAAATCATCGTAGCTGTTCGTAAATGATCTGCAATGATACGAAATGATTTCTGATAATCGTCATATTTTTTTTGTGAAATCTGTTCAATCTTTTGTAATATTGATTCAAAAATAGGCGTTTCATATACTGAATCTGTACCCAGTAATGTCATCACAACACGTTCGTATCCCATACCTGTATCAACATTTTGTTGTTTAAGTGGTTTAAGTGTTCCGTCTTGCAATTTTTCATACTGCATAAATACATCATTCCAAATTTCAACCCAGTTTGAATCTGTCGGATCAAATGTTTTTGGCGCTACAGTATCATTTGGTTTCCAATAAAACATTTCGGTATCTGGACCACAAGGACCTGTTTTTCCCGCAGGACCCCACCAATTATCTTTTTTACCCAAAAACGCAATTCGCTCATCAGATATTCCGATAGATTTCCAAAATTGTGCTGCCTCATCATCTCTTGGTGAATCATTATCACCTGTAAAAACTGATACTGCTAAACGGTTTTTTTCTAGACCCAGCCATTTTTTATCCGTTAAAAACTCATAGCTCCATGTAATCGCATCTTCTTTAAAATAATCACCCAAAGACCAATTTCCCAACATTTCAAAAAATGTTAAATGTGTTTCATCACCTACTTCGTCAATATCACCTGTTCGAATACACTTTTGAATACTTGTTAAACGATTACCCAGTGGATGTGTTTCACCCATTAAAAACGGAACAAGGGGTTGCATACCTGCTGTCGTAAATAAAACTGTTGGATCATTTTCTGGAATAAGTGGTGCAGATGGTATTTCAACATGATTTTTTGACGTAAAAAACGAAATATACTTCTTTTTCAACTGTAATTGACTCATAATTGTTTTTACAATAGCTTGAGGTTTTTATATCTTTTGTTTGATAAACCAATACCTTTAAATAAGCTCATTTGCTAAAATCAACTAATATGGGAGTATATATGAATGCAGATGTGAGTCTGAAACTTGCGCAAATTAAAACCCAAGGATTTTCACAGATGTTTATTGTAGCTGATTTTGATCGAACAATCACCAAAGCATATAAACATAATAAAGATGTTCCAACTGGTTTAAGTATATTTCACAATGGTGATTTTCTTCGACCAAATTATGCACAAAAAGCACAAGAATTATGGAATTATTATTATCCTCGTGAGACCAGAACAGATTTAGACGATCAAACAAAGTCGGCATTAATGCAAGAATGGTATGAAAAGCACATATCATTATTTGTTGAATATGAATTAAATAAAAGTATCATAAATAGGGCCGCAACATCAGATAAAATATTACTTCGTGAAGACACAGATAAACTTATTGAACATTGTGCACAAAAAAACGTGCCATTCTTTGTATTTTCTGCAGGAAGTGGTGATGTCATCAAAGAATTATTTTTGCATAAGCAACTCTTAAAACCAACCGTAAATATTTGTTCAAATTATTTCGCATTTGATAAACAAGAAAAAGTTACCGGTTTTTCATCTCAAATTATTCACTCATATAATAAAAACTCCATTAATTTATATGAGCATGGAATTCATGAACATGTGCTTGATAAACAAAATCTTGTTTTGATTGGTGATTCACTCAAAGACACACAAATGGGCGAACATTTTCACCCAGAAAATATTTTACGAATCGGGTTCTGCCATGACGTTACACGTCTATCTGATTTTCGAGAAACATTTGATGTTGTTATTACTGGTGATGGATCTTTTCAACCCGTCATCAAATTATTACAATTCTGACTAATTGTTAAAACAGAGCTTTTTGTACGTTTTTAAAATGAAGTTTCACAAAAAAAGTTGGATCTTTATC
Source organism: uncultured Methanosarcinales archaeon (assembly GCA_964624275.1). Taxonomy (GTDB): domain Archaea; phylum Nanobdellota; class Nanobdellia; order Woesearchaeales; family DATGWN01; genus CAZUXP01. The sequence continues at coordinate 19,884 of CAZUXP010000006.1, read as the reverse complement.
TGATTGTTTTAACTTTTCTAGAGCTTCTTTTACATGTGTTGAACCTTTCGGAATCATAAATCCGATTTGACTACTCAATATTTCTAATTGTTCCAATCCAGCTTCACGTGCTAAAATAGAAGCTGCCGCAACACAAAGGTATTGGGATTCTGCACGTTCAACAATAATATCTCCAACCGTACAACCTGGATATTTATCAACAACATGAATTGTTTCTTCTGTAATATTTTGTTTTATATTTTCTGCTACTTTTTTATGTAGGTCATTTAAAAGTTTGGTTTGCGTATTTTGATTATACATTTGTGGATATATATTTTGAATATCATATGCAAGACAATGTTTTTTTATTATTGGCGCAAGAATTTGAATTTTTTTATCCGTTATCTTCTTTGAATCTACTATACCTAGTGCTGTAAGTTTTTCTCCACGTTGTGAGCTTAATGCAACGCCTGCGACAACTAAACCGCCAAACGTGTCACCTTTTAATGTTTCGTCTGAACCGATTAATATTTTCATAATAATACCTCAATAATCAAACAACGATTTTTGCTCCATATTTTTATAACTTTCCCATGATTTGCGAAACAACTCACTATGTGTCTGCCAATGTTTTTGTAAAAAAAACTTTGTTTTTGAATCAGAAGGATACCCCGAACCAAAATCAATACCAATTTCTGTTTTAATTTTTTTTATTTCTAAATCCCGTGTTACTTTTGCTAATATTGATGCAGCTCCAACAATAACATGATTTGTATCAGCTTTAAACTCAACAAATATCTCCCCACTAAAATTGCTTGTTTGAATAACTGCTTGTTTATAAGATTCTTTATTTGTACTTGGACAATCAATTATAAGTTTTTGCGGTTTTAAATTTTCAATTATTTGCGTTGTTGCATCCAATTCTAAATCAGTTAAAGATTTGTGTATCATTACCCGTTCATCTATTTGGTTTGGCGTAATCTCGACAATATGATATGAGTTTACAATTTTTTTTATACTCAAAAATAACTCTTCACGTCTTTTCGTACTCAAAAGTTTAGAATCAGTTACTCCTAATTGTTTCAGTTCATCTATTTGGTTTTGTGTTGCACAAACACCTGCGACTACTAGCGGTCCTAAAACAGGTCCTCGTCCAGCTTCATCAATCCCACAGATCATAAGATACAATAAAAAGTTTTGTATTTAAAAACTTACGCAATATGAAGTTCAATAATATCTTCATCAGCTAATTCGTGCGTTGTTTTTAAGATTTTTTGACTATCAAATTTTGCACTATTTCCCCACACTCTTGCAAATCTAAATTTTTCTAAAAAATCTTTATGAAGCTTTAAACATAAATCTTTGAGTGTTTCACCTCGTTGCATGATTAGGGGTTCTTTCATATCAGCAGGTTTTGAAACTTCTTTTAAATAAATTCGAATGAGATCCATTCGCTCAAAAATAAGATCTTTTAATTCTTCAATATTTTTTTTCTCATGTGCAGAAATTTCTAAATCAGGTTTTACGATTTGTCTTGCGCGTTTTAATGTTTGTTCATCAGCAATGTCAACTTTATTTAATATTTTAATTGCAGGTATATATATTTTATTTGCTTCAATGACATCAATAAATTCGTCAGCATCAATCTCTGTTCGAATTAAAATATCAGCATTATTTAATTTAAATGCTTTACAGATATTTTGAATTTCTTCCTCACTTATCTTTTTTAATGGTACTGTTGCGCCAACTCGAATACCATTTTTAATTGTTTTTCGTATTTTCACATCAGGTCGTTTTTTATTAATTCTTACTCCTGTTTCACGAACTTCTTTTAAGATTGCCGGATACTGTTGAGGATTAAACACATCAATTAGAATACATACAAAATCTGCAGTTCGAATAACTTGTAAGACTTCTTTCCCTCTGCCTTGTCCGCTTGCCGCACCGCTAATAATACCTGGAACATCTAAAATCTGAATTTTTGCAAATTTATGATTTAAAAGTCCTGGAACAACAGTTAATGTAGTAAATGCATATGCACCGACAGGCGAATCAGCATTTGTGAGTGCGTTTAGAAGTGTTGATTTACCGGCAGATGGAAAACCTAATAATACAACAGTTCCATCTCCCGTTTTTCGAACATTATATCCTTCGTTGGATTTTCCAATACCAGAACCCGCTTGTTTTTCTTGTTTTTGTTTTAATAAAGCAACTTTTGCTTTTAATGCACCAATTGCCCCTTGCGTTTTCTTATTATATTTAGTTGTAGATATTTGTTTTTCAATCTCAGCAATTTGTTCTTGTAATGATTTATCAGCCATATAAGATGTACCTCTAAAATACTTTTATTTAAAGATAGTGGTAGAATTCGTTTCGTATCAATATGCACATTATGCTTTATATCGATACTTAAACATGTTCCGTTTTCCGGTATTTTGGTAATCAAGGAGTTTTGACTTACGGAGTTTTTTCAAACTCATTGTTACCGAGCCAATTGAAATCTGCAATTCTTCACTGATTTCTCTTGAGGTAAACCATTTTCCCTGATTTGATTTTAAAAAATCATATACTTCTTGTTGTCCCATAATATTCCCCCTAAAAGATAATTTGAGTCTTTGTATTTATATACCTATCGGTTTATTTAAAAAAGAATATTTATAACTACTCTAAAATTGGTCCAAAATTACAACAAAACAAAGCAAATTCTTATAAAATACGATGGTTTTTAACTATTATGCAAAATCATATTAAGATCAAAAAAACACCGCAAAAAAAGGAGTTTTTAGATTCCCTCCTTCATCCTATTTGTAAAAAATGGTTTTATCAAACATTTACTACATATTCGCCCGCTCAACTATTAGGTGTGTATAGTATTCATTGTCGCGAAAATATTTTGCTCAGTGCACCAACCGGTTCAACAAAAACTTTGACTGCCTTTTTGTCTATTTTAAACCAATTAGTTGATTTTGCGCATACCAATAAATTAGAAGATAAAGTGTATGCAATATATGTGAGTCCACTCAAAGCATTAAACGAAGATATTCGTATAAATTTGGAAGAACCTCTCATGCAAATGGCTAAAATTGATTCATGCGTTGATTCACTGCGAGTTGGGGTACGAACTGGAGACACGTCACCATATAATCGTCAAAAAATGCTTAAAAAACCACCTCATATTCTCATTACAACTCCCGAGTCACTTGCATTATTGATGAGTTCACAAAAATTCTGTGCACATCTTAGACATGTTGAATGGTTTATTGTTGATGAAATTCATTCTTTTGCTCGAGGAAAACGAGGTGTACAATTATCATTATTAATGGAACAACTTCAAACTCTTTGTGGTACGTATTGTCGAGTTGGATTATCTGCAACTGTTTCACCATTAGAAAAAATAGGATCATATTTAGTTGGAACAACACAAGAATGTTTGATTTGCCAAATTCCTTCCAAAAAACAACAAATTATTGAAGTTGTCTCACCAGTTTCATCATTACTTGATGCAACATATCTTGATATTCATACACAAACGTTTGCATTACTTCATGATATTATTCAAAACCAACGAACTATTTTAGTATTTACCAATACACGTTCAATGACTGAAAAAGTCGTACATACACTCAAAGCATTATACCCGAATCAATACTACGAAATAAATGAAGAACCACCTTTTGAAAAATCAGCTCTTATTGGCGCGCATCACAGCTCGCTTTCCCAAGAACATCGACGAGAGATCGAACATAAACTCAAAATTGGAAAACTCAAATGTGTTGTGTGTTCAACATCATTGGAACTTGGTATTGATATTGGATTTATTGATACAGTTGTATTACTCACATCTCCTAAACAAGTTTCTCGATTATTACAGCGTATTGGAAGAAGTGGTCATAAATTAGACACACATCCCAAAGGTATATTAATACCGCAAACAATTGATGATTTAATTGAATCTGTAGTTCTTGCAAAACTCGCAAAAGAATCCTGTATTGAAGATATCCAGATTATTGAACTCGCCTACGATGTATTAATGCAACATATTATTGGACGCGCTATTACTCCAGTTTCACTCACAGAATTATTCAATGAAATAAAACGAACTTATTCTTTTGAAAAACTTGATAAAATTACATTTTTAGATATTATTTCAATTTTGGTAAGTAGTGAAACAAGACTAGAACAAATGCGCGTGTATCCAAAACTCATACAAACTGGGGAATATATTCAAACGAAATCTTCAGCGATTATATTATATCGAACTAATATTGGAACAATTGCTGATTCAGGAAGAATTACAGTAAAAATGCAAGATAAAGTCTTAGGAAATATTGATGAAGGATTTTTGGAAATACTCAAACCAAAAGATTTGTTTATCTTAGGTGGTGAGACGTACATGTATTTATACACTCGCGGTTTAACAATACAAGTTAAAGAGGCATTTGGACGTTCTCCAACAGTTCCACAATGGTTTTCCCAAAGTTTAACAATACCATTTCAAAGTGCATATGAAATTCGAAAACATATTGCAAAAACGCATGATGCTCAAAATGAACAAGACATTCAAACTATTTTTGAAACAACACCTGATATTTCTACGCAACTTTTTGAATATATTACATTGCAAAAAGAATATGGGTTATTATTTAAACTCAATGAATTACATTGTGAAGTGTACAAAAATGATGAAGATGTATACTATAGTATTGTAACGTATTTTGGGAAAAAATGTAATTATGCACTCGCATTATTTTTTTCGTTTTTATTTAAGAGAAAACATGTTTGTGATATTCGAATTGGTGCAACTGACAGTGGTTTTTATCTTCAGACAACAAAACAAATAGAACTTGAATCTTTGCTTAAAAATATCTCCATTGAAGAAATACCTGCTATTTTTAAGTATTGTATTACACAGAATGAAGCTTTAAAACATAAATTTCGACAATGTTTGTCAACTGCTTTATTTATTGTTAAAAACTATAAAGGTCACTCAAAAAGTGTCGGAAAACAACAAATGGCATCTCATATGCTACTTAGCGCAATCAAAAGTACGAATCCGAACTTTGTATTAATACAAGAAGCAATACGCGAATTAATGAATGATACGTTTGATGTTACACATGCCCAAGAACTATTGCAAAAGATGATTTGTGGAATTTACAAACTTAAATCAACTATTGTAACTGTTCCATCAGTTTTTAGTATTCATATATTATCAAATGTTCAATCAGCAGGATTATCCCAAAGCGCAAAAAAAGAATATATGCGTCAGATGTATCATTTAAACATCGCTGCAGTTTCATTATTAAGGGGTAAGCAAAAACAAAAAACATCTATACGACAAAAAATTCAGGCAAATGCATCATTTACCTATCAGACGTATTGGGATGAACAAAAACCAAATGAACCACAGAAAAATCCTGATGAACAGATTAAAAACGATATTCTCTATGCTATGCAAAAAGTTGATGTTGAACCACAAATACAATACGAACTTTATCGACTCTTAGAAGGAGAAAATCAAGGTTTTAGTGTAGTTTTTTTAAAATGGTTAGCTGATTTACTCAAAGGAAGTGTCCCAAAATTTTGGTCAGATGTAGCAGTACAATATTTACAAAGACGACTTGAGGATATTAAACAAAGTCAGTAAAATAAACATGAAAATGAGTAATTCTCGACATCTTCAAAACTTCACACGACTTTATACATGGTGCAACCTTTTATAAGAAAAAATCACTATTAATGCGATTAACACATTTTCAAAAAAGTTTTGACCTGATGATGCAAGAATCACTCAAAGATTTTGTTATGTTAGTAAGACTAAATATTTATATAAGATGAGAAATATATTTTATGTATGAAAACACCAGTAGTCGCAATAAATTTTAAGACGTACGCTTCATCGGTGGGAACAAGCGCCCATATGCTTGCAAAGATTTGTGATGAGGTCGCAACAAACACACAGAAAAACATAATTGTTTGTGTTAGCGCACCAAATATTCACATCTCAAAAGATATCTCAATACCAGTATTTGCCCAACATGTTGATGGTACTGATTTTGGAGCTCATACTGGTAAACTCTTAGCAGTTGATTTACAACAAAATGGCGCCAGCGGTTCAGTAATTAATCACAGTGAAAACCAAATCCCTATTGAAGATATTCAAAAAGCAATTGCATCGTGTAAACAAACAAATATCACCAGTTTAGTTTGTGCGGATTCACTGCAAAAAGCACAAGAGATTGCAAAATTACAACCTGATTGTATTGCATTTGAACCACCCGAATTAATTGGCGGAGATATCTCCGTTACAACAAGACCGGATATTATTATTCAAGTTCGTGATGCAATCAAAAATATCAATCCTGATATTAAAATCTTAATTGGTGCAGGCGTTAAAACAAAAGAAGATGTGCAAAAAGCAATTGAACTAGAAACTGATGGTGTTTTACTTGCAAGTGGAATAACAAAAGCAGATAAACCAAACGAAGTTTTAGAAAATTTAGTGAATGGGATTTAGAATTGCAGTGATTGGATTACGGTGTACACAACAATGAGTGTAACCATTCCTAATCCTATTGTTAAAAAAAAGATACAATAATAACGTATTTGCGTTTTTATTCATCGCACATAAAATGTAACTCGCTCCACAATTGGTTCCAATCCGGTTATTTCAATATTCCACACATATCGTCCCGAAGGAGCATCATCAGGAATACTTACACCTAAACCTATCCGTTGTTGTTGTTTTGCAGGTATTGTAACATCTTCATTTACGACTATAATTCTAGGTTCGTTTGGTTGAAGATCAGGTATATCTGCATACATTTCAGTCATTTGCGCATCATCTACATCATACGCACGAACCGGTTCTGGTGTTATTGTAAATGTAGCGTTATTGGCAGTTTCATTATAATTATAGATAAACAACCCAATAAATCCAACTTCACCACGGCGAAGTTGTTGAAAATTATTTGTCACACATACTTTATCGCGCGCTGTACACGAAATTGATTCTATTTGTGAATCAAGATAATCTTGCGTATATCGGTCTGATTCAAAAGCTTGGGTTGCTATTTGTTGAACAATATAAATACCCATACCAAAAACAACAATACCAATAATAAACATGACCAGAAAATTAACGGACAGTTCTATTGCGTTTTTATTCATCGTATAATTTCAAACTCTTTGATTAAAATTATCATAAATAATGCTAATATAATGACTCCTGATACGACAAATAAAAATCCTTGCCAGAGCATATCAATTCCATCTGTTGCAAGTTTGTAAAAACCTAAAGCCATGATTGCAAAACCTAACCATAAAAACTTATCTAATACTAATTTGAAGATTTCAAATTCTTCATGTTGTGTCATTCGTTTTTTCATTTTTCATCCTCTTAGTTAGTTACTTGAATTGACAATGTTTTTGAAAATACTTCATTTTCATCCTCATCAACAAGCTGAATTGTACATATGTAATTATTACCAGTTAACATACCCCCATCATCACCATCATCATCACTACTTGGTTCAATCGAAACAACAAATTCTCCCGATTGACTTGCTCCTATAGTACTACTTCCCAAAGAATTTACAGCTGGCACATTCACGTCAGAACCATCTTCAGCACTAATACATTTTTCAAATTGAATTTGTCCTCCTTCAACAACTTGATTATCGCGATTAAAAAAACCGATTTTTTGTGTAAAAGGACTTCGCTTACTTAAAACTAAATTATCACTAATAGTTAATGGATTTGATGGAGTAGGTTCTGCGTTTAGATCAAGTGAACCTAATGCATCCTGTAAAGGCTGATTTGCGCCCGTAAATATCATATTCGTCATTGTAAGGCCTAAACCCAACATTACAAACGCTAAAACTACTATAACGATAGCGTTCATCGATAAACTTAAAGATCCCTTTTTTTGTCTGTACATATGAAATACCTCTTTAAGTCATGTTTGAGAAAACATGCTTTATAAAGTTTTTTAAAAAAAACATGTTTTTATTTTTTTGATGCAAAATAACAACGTAAACACGGACTTGTTTTTTCAACTCGATTTTTTTCAGCTTTAAGAAAATTTATCGTACTATCAGCATATCCCGTATATTGCAAAAACGAATCCAATTTTGCTAAATACTTTCCAGAACATGCATATGATCCCAATTTTATTGCAAATTCAAATCCAAAACGTTCAAGTAATATAGGATTCTGTGAGAATATATCTAATAGTCGTTCTGATTGTTGTTTTAAGTCTGCCTGTGTTTTTATTCTTTGACAAATACTCATTAAACTAAGAAGAAAACATCTTATTTATAAATATTATTAATATTTACAAAAAAAGTTAATAAATGTGACGTTAGCGAGAAAAGTTTGTGATTATGCGGATAATTCATAACAGTTGTTTTATTTGGGAAAAAGAGGTTACATGCAAAAAAACAATATTTTCGTGCACAAATAATTTTTGATTTTCTCATAAATCATCTATTTTTCTGAATTCACTCCAAAGTATTATCACTTATTACTATAGTTAACAAATGTAGCGACTGTGTGTAGAACTCCTCTGAAATCTTGGATTTAATTAATAAATTATGTTTATTTCTCTATATAAGTATATTTGAAAAATCGAAGTATATTTTAAAAAAACTCATATTTTAGCTTCTCAGATTAATATCTTCAATGTTAAATTCAAAGAATCTAACAAGAATTTAAAAATAGTTTATTTTCAATTCAAGGCAATATACTTTTCTTTAAATATTATTCATATTGTTGTGAGGATTTTAATACAGCCAATGTCAGTATCTCCGAATGAGTTTTTAAGAAAATAAAGCAAACTCAAATAAATGAGTTTGCATGTGGCTTTTCTGCAATGAAATCCACAAGAATTTTATTCAAAGAAGTCCTTAAAATAATTTTTGGTTCTGCAAAGCCCGAAATATACGCGAAATTATTCAGTATTTTCTCAGAAGTTGCTTCTGAAAAAGACTATTTAGAAAATTTTACCACACATGCAGATGCCATTCATTGGCATCTGAATCGAGTAGATATACTCGATTTTGAGCAAATATTGCAAGAATATTTCCATCATTTTCTCAAATATTTGAGAAAATCGGTTGATTGGCAGAAAATCACAATTGCGTTTGATGAAACATTTATACCATTTTATGGAAAAGCCAATGATTATTGGGTTGTGAGCTATAACAACAAAGTAAAAGGTTCGACTGGAAGCTACAAGTTCATGGCTTGTAGCATAATTGTCGCGAAAAAAAGATATATTTTGAATATTATGCCAATGCATAATTATCAAGATACAAACGCTGTTGTTGATTCTATGTTAGAAACGATTAAACGCAAATTTACTGTTGAAACTGTACTATTTGACAGAGGTTTTTGCAACAAAAAACTCTGTCGAGAACTTGAGATAAAAAATCTCAAGTATCTTATTCTCGCTCCAAAATGGAAAAATATCGCGAGATATTTGAAAGAAGAGCGTACGGAAGTTATCGAAAACACAAAGATTAATGAGAGAAAAACAAAAACAAATTTTAAGTGGCGGTTTGTGTTTGCGTATAATAAAAGTGGCTATGACTGGGCATTTGCAACGAATTTGCAAGACACACCTGCAAATTTAGTTAAACTATACAAATGCAGATGGGGAATCGAAACAAATTTTCGAGTCATGGATTTTGCAGACATTAAATCTAAATCAAAAAACATCGTAACTCGATGTTTTTTCTTCTTAATCTCTGCATTTTTATTCAATAGTTGGCTTGAATTTGATAAAGATATGACTTTTGAGTCATATCTTGATAATTTAGCATTATCTCAATTAGATGTAAACGAATTATTTCAAAAGTATAAACACGCCTGGGGATTATTTGGTCGCCTATTAAGTGAAGAAGAACAGGGTATAGTATCTTCTTTTGCACTTATGCGAAGCTTCTATCCCAGCTTCCCGGTGGGATGTTCTACCAACATTGGCTTGCATCAATCAGCCAATCTTGTGATTTCACTTCAAGGCATAAGTGCTTGTTCATTTTAAGAGGGTCTATTCGGAGATACTGATTGTAGCGAAATCTTTATAAATACTGACCTCAAACAGTATCATTAACCTTTCTAGGTATAAAATTATATGGGGTTTGCAAAGACATTGGCAGAAACACTCAAAACAGGCACAACGACACTTGGTGTTGTGTGTAAAGATGGAATTTTAATAGCCGCTGATAAGCGTGCAACAGTAGGTCACATGATCTATCACAAAGATGAACAAAAAGTTATACCATTTAACGACAGATTTGTTTTAACAATCGCAGGTTCAGCAGCACTTGCAAATAAAATTAGTAAATATATTAAAGCTGAAACACATCTTAATAAACTCAGACTTGGAAGACAAAATACTGTACGAGAAGTCGTAAGTCTTGCGAGTAATTTCTTATACAACTCTGCGTATTCTGGTGCAGGTATTGTACACTTTCTTTTAGCAGGTGCAAATGCAGACGGTTCAACAGAACTCTACGATGTTTTTGCAGATGGTTCGACACATCACGTCAAAGATTTTTGGGCAACGGGAAGTGGGAGCGTATTTGCACAAGGTGTTTTTGAAAGTACATATTCACCAGAAATGACGCTTGAACAAGGCACAGAAATGATTAAAAATGCGTTTAATTCGGCATTTAAACATGACAGTGCATCAGGAAATGGTGCGGATATTTTCAAAGTTACAAAAAATGGAGTAACATTAGTTGAAACGATTTCATTAAAAACAATGTTACCAATTAAATAAATATCAATTAAAGTAAATATATTTCGATCTAAACTAAAAGGAGATACCATAGATGAGTTCAGATGCTATACTAAAAGAAATACTTAAAGATTTGCCAAATGAATTAATCAGCCAAGCTGTTTTTGAAGGAGCAAACATTGTATTATATACCAAAGACGTTAAATTTTTCTTAGAAGAACAACAACAAGTTAAAGTAATCGTTGATAAAATTAAAAAACGAATTGAATTACGACCTGATCCTTCTGTTTGTCTTGAACAAGAACAGGCAGAAAAAGAGATTAAAAAAATTATTCCAAAAGATTTTTTAATCGGAAACATAATTTTTGATCCACAACGTTCTTGTGTTTTTATTGAAACTGAAAAGCCTGGGCAAATAATTGGACGACAAAGTTCATATGTACAAAAAATTAAAGAACAAACATCTTGGGTTCCAATTATTCGGCGAACTCCGACTATTCGAAGTCAAATCATCGAAGATATTCGAAGCGTCTTATATGCAAACTCTGATGAGCGAAGAGTTTTTTTACACAAAACAGGAGAGCGTATTTACAATGGCTGGGTTCGAGGTCGAAAGCATTCATGGATTCGTTTAAGTTATCTTGGTTCAGGACGTCAAGTCGGTCGAAGTTGTATTTTACTACAAACAAATGAATCAAATGTTTTGTTAGACTGTGGTGTTGATCCATCAGGTTCAGATGACCCATACCCATTACTTGAAGCTCCAGAATTTCGTATTGAAGATTTGGATGCAGTTATTTTATCCCATGCACACTTAGATCACTGCGGATTCTTACCGTATTTATTTAAATTCGGATATCGCGGACCAGTCTACTGTACAGAACCAACACGAGATGTTTCGGCATTGTCACTTATTGATTTTGTCAAAATCCAACACAATGAAAATTCAAAAGAACTATTTAGTATGGATGATATTCGAGAAATGGTGAAACATACTATTACATTAAATTTTGAAGAAGTAACCGACATTACACCAGATGTTCGAATTACTCTACACAATGCTGGTCATATAATCGGCTCTGCAATAACCCATATTCATATTGGCAATGGGTTACACAATTTAGTGTATAGTGCTGATATTAAATATGGAAAGACACGATTATTAGATCCGGCCGTTAATTCATTTACACGTGTTGAAACACTCATGCTTGAAGCAACATACGGTGGAAAAACAAACTTTTTATCAGGTCGAGAAGAATCAGAAGACGAGTTTGCAAAAATGATTACCCATACACTTGAAGAAAAGAAAGGAAAAGTACTCATCCCAGTCTTAGGAGTTGGACGTGCGCAGGAAATTATGCTTATTTTAGAAAATTTGGTTAAAGACAAAAAACTCAAAGAAGTTCCCGTATTTATTGATGGAATGGTTTGGGATATGACTGCAATTCATACTGCATACCCTGAATACTTAAATGCCGAAGTACGTAAATTAATTTTTCAGAAAAATAATAATCCGTTTTTACACAAAATGTTCCATCGTGTTGGATCACATAAAGAACGAATGGATATTATTGAAAATCAAGGACCATGCGTTATTTTAGCAACGTCTGGTATGCTTGTTGGTGGTGCATCAGTTCAATATTTCAAAGAATTAGCTGAAGATAAAAAACATTCAATTATTTTTGTATCTTATCAAGGAGAAGGTTCATTAGGCCGACGTGTTCAACGAGGTGAAAGTGGAATTTTAGTACCAACATTTGGTGGGCGTCCCGAACAAGTTGATGTAAAATTAGAAGTATTTACTATTGATGCATTTACCGGTCATAGTGATCGAAACGAATTAATGGAATACGTTAAAAAATGTAGTCCAAATCCGCGAAAAGTGCTTACGAATCACGGTGAAGTTACGCGATGTTTAGATTTAGCAGCATCAATTCACAGACAATTTCGAATTGAAACTATGGCGCCAAAAAATTTAGATGCCGTTCGAATTCGATAACTATAAACAGAAATCTGCAAGATTAAAACCTTGGTGTTTAATCAGAAATCGAGTGATTCACGAGAAAATTAAAAATTTTCTGTGCATGAAAAACTCGTTTTTCTTTGTATGCAACGAAGATTTCGTAAAAAGACTGCTGTCATGAATGCACCGTAATAATCTTGCAAGTAAATATAACGAAGTTCAAACATTGTCAACTGCAATAACATTTATAAATACCTTGAAATTCTTCTCAATACTCGTTTGTAAATAACTAACTAGCAATGCAAACGACTTAAAACATACATTATGGAGACAAAACTATGGCAAAAAAAGATACAACACAATTTAAATGGAAAAAGAAGAAATGGCGAGAATTACTTGCACCACCAACATTTGCAAATCAACCGATTGGGGAAACATTTACCACAACAACAGACGAAGTTATTGGAAAAACTGCATCAATTAATTTAATGCATTTAACAAAAAATCCAAGAAAACAAAATATCACAGTCACATTCAAAGTTACTGATGTTCAAGAGAATAAAGGAGTTACAAAAACATATAGTTATGTTATGCTTCCAGCATCAATAAAGCGTTTTGTACGAGCAGGGCGTGATAGAATTGATGAATCATTCATCCTCAAAACAAAAGATGAACAATACATTCGAGTAAAACCACTCATTATTTCATCTAATTGTCAATCTGCCGCACAAAGAACAAAAATAAGACGAGAAACTGTTGCATTTATTCGAAAATATGGTGCAAGTATTGAGTTTGAAGCTTTTGTAAAAGATGTTGTTGATGGAAAAGTCCAAAAAGAGTTAAAACAAACATTAGATAAAATCACACGTCTTCGAACTGTTGAAATTCGAGCAATTGAGTTAATCGAAAACTTTTCAAGTGTGAAAAAACGAAAATTCGAAAAATCAAATCTAGTTGTGCAAACAGAAGAAACACAACCTGAAGAAACTCAAAAAACAGAAGAATAAGCGTAATTATATACGCTCTTTTTATTTATATATCTCGCGGCATAATGGTGTTGCGATTATTTGCTTTTGCGCGTATTTTTGCATGTTGGATTATTTCTATGATTTTTTTATCTAATGCATCATAAAAATCCTTTGATACAGACATATCTTCTGCAAATAATCGAACTTTTTCTCGAATAAATATTTTCGTATCCATAACACACAAAACATATAATATATTTAATAAAACTTCTGGTTTGAAATTCACAAAGTGAACGAAAACCAAAACTGTTTAAAATACCCTTATATTCTTCACACTATGACAAAAGTTGCGATTATTGATTGTTATACGGACGAACCATCGGGTTTTGGTGTTCCACCATTTGTTGGAGTCTATCCGCGATATATTGCAGGCTATGTCAAACAACGACTCCCAGACTCAGAAATTATATATTTAACAATTGATGATATTCGATACTTTGACCCAACATTTAATCATTCATTACGAAAAACTGATGATACCGATATATTTGTTTGTAATCAAACAAAAAATGATGTTAGAAAAACTTTAGCTGAAAGCGAACATATTTACGTCATTGTTGGCGTACAAGTACCAGGTAAATATTTAAGTGCAGTTCCAGGAACTTTTAAAGAAATCACAACACTACTCACCAAACACGGTTTATTTAAAGAAAAAGGAGATAAAAAGGTTCATTCTAAAAAACGAATTGTGTTTGCCGGACCTGCAATGAGTGATTTTGGTTCTCAGGTACAAGGTGGAAAATTTGCTGAAGATGCAACTGCAACACTTAAACGTAATTTTGAAAATGTACATATTATGCCCGAAGCATTTTTTACTGATTATACAAAAATTAATGACTATGCATTACTCGGTGCAAGTATTGTTGGGTCGCAATTTCCCAGACCCTATATTGTTGAATTAGAAACAAGTCGAGGATGCTATCGAACAAAAAACTGTTCATTTTGCACAGAACCACTTGCTGATAAACAATCGTTTCGTGACCAAGAAGATATTGTTGCAGAGATGAAAGTCTTTTATGATTTAGGAGTTCGACATTTTCGATTTGGACGTCAAACATGTTTTTTTTCTTATAAAAAACATAGTCCTGATGAACTTGAAAAACTCTTTAAACTGACCTGGAAGACCTGTCCTGAAATTGAAGTGCTCCATATTGATAATGTTGATCCGATTCGTGTAGTAACACCGCAAGGTAAAAAGATGACTGAACTCACAACAAAATACTGTACTGCAGGTAATATTGCACCTTTTGGTATTGAAACTTTTGATGAAAAAGTAGTTCGTGCAAATGATTTAAACAGTATGCCAAAAGTCTCAATTCGTGCGATTGAAATAATAAATAATATTGGTAAAGAACGAGGAGATAATGGGATGCCAAAATTTTTGCCTGGAATAAATATCATATTTGGACTGATTGATGAGTCCAAACAAACTCATGAAGAGAATATGACGTATTTACAAAAACTCGTTGAAAACGATTGGTGGGCAAGAAGAATTAATATCCGCCAAGTTGTACCATTTTATGGAACAAAGTTATATAAAGAAGCAAAAAATAAATTTATTAAAAAGAATCGAAAACGATATTTTGCGTGGAGACGAGATATCCGTGAAAACATTGAAGGTCAACTCATGCCCAAGATGTTTCCAAAAGGACTTATTATTAAAAATTGCTTAGCTGAGACATATAAACAAGGTGTTACGTATTTCCGCCAACTCGGAACATATCCAATCATTATTGGCGTGAAAGGAAAATTTGATTTAAAAGTATTTTATAATATTAACATTATTGATTACATGTTACGAAGTTTAGTTGGAGAGGTTGTAGAAGAATCACAATGGCAAGAAAAATCTATTATAACAAAACGCAAAAAGAATTTACCCTAAAAACGAATGACTCCATAACTGGCGAATTATATGAAAGTGTGATTCCCCAAAAATATTCTCCGGAAGATAAATATGGTAAATACAGAAGACAGAGTAAAGAAACAACATAGAGTTATTCTTGCATTAATTTGAGTGCTTGAGGATTTTGTTTTTGTAATTCTTTTCGTAATGCATGTTTAATAATCCATTTTGTGTTTAAGTTTTGACTTTTATTCCAATCTCGTATTAATGCAAATGTATCTTGAGGTTGAATTTTAAGATAATCGTTCAAATTATTTGCAACAGACTTTTGGACAAATTGAGACGGATCTTCTTTAAGGTTTTCTAAAATCGGTTGTACTTGTGACAATTCAAATATATCCAGTTTTTTTGCCCAAGGTAGTTTTGGTCGTAAGCCCTCGCTAGCAAGTCTTCTCAGATGAACATTTTTACTTTTTGACCATTTGAGATGAAATCGAAGCATTTGTTTAGGATATCTTTCAATAAAGGGTCTCACTGCATACTCACCCGTATTTCTTTTGGTAATTTGTTGTATTGCGTTTATTGATTCGTCAAAACAATTTAAACCATATTTTTCAACATAGTATGCAACGGGCATCAGCCAATAAAATTTGCTAAACATTCCCGTTTCTTCTTTGTTTTCTGGACCTACAATTTGCATTAAGATAGCAATATTTTTTTTGAAATCTTGTATTAAATGTGTATGTAATAAATCTGCAATAGTTGCAACTCGTGCTTTAAGTTCTTTGTGTTGGACTTGTATTTTTGCTTGCGTAATAAAAGATTGAGAATTAAATTGAGGATACACTGGTATAATTTTATCAGCAAGGATTTTTGCTAACTTTTCATCAAAATAGTTTTTAAGTGCAGTCATATTATATGAATGTATATACTCTTACATTTTAAAATGTATCTTTCTCTGAAAAAGAATGTGAGATCTTAAAACTTCAAAGCCCCTTGTTTCATACTCTTCTTAATGATTTTAATACTTTGGGAAACGAACTCATCTTCATAACAATCCTTATTTTTCGTCATAGTTTCACGCTCTTTTTAGAATACTAAAGGGATTATTTTGTTTATAAATATTGTAAAAAAATAGTACTACATAATACAAAAATAGTGTAAAAATACTGTAAATACGTTATTTTTCAAAGATTTATCCAAACCAGAAAATCCGTTGCAACCATTTCTTTGTACGATTTGTTAGTTTTAATTTGTAATATTTACTCACTAATGTTTGATTGATTGCACTTTTTGTTGGATACACATGTATGGCAGATGCGATTTTTTGTAAAGTCAATTTATTTTTCATTGCAATTGTATACATATTAATCAATTCACCCGCATTTGAACCAATAACATGAGCACCTTTAATATAACCTTTTTTCGATACTATGAGTTTAACAAAACCATCCTCTGATTCAGTCGTATACCGATCATTTTCAGATAATTTGGCTGTTAACACAATATCGTCTTTCTCTTTTTGTGATTCCAATATTCCCACACGACCAATCTCAGGATGCGTAAATGTCGTCCAAGGAACAAGTGTATAATCAACTTTTTTTGGTATATGAAATAATGTGTTTGCTAAGACTATTGTTGCCTCATAGGATGCAATATGCGTAAATTGATGTTTGCCCGTGACATCACCAATCGCATAAATATTTTTTATGTTTGTTTGTAATCGATTATTTACTAAAATTCCTTTTGAAGAAAAATGTATTCCAATATTTTCTAAACCTAAAGAAGATACATTTGCAACTCGACCCGTTGCAAATAATACGTTGTCATACACAATTTTTTTACCGTTTAAAATGATTGGTTTTGCAAAATCTGTAATTGTAGTGTTATAATAAAAATCAACACCTTGTTTGCGCAAAGTTTGTTCAAGTATTTGAACTAATTCTTCATCATCATTTTTTAATATTCGAGATGAACGAACAATCACTGAGACTTTTGTTCCTAAGTTTGCAAAAGCTTGTGCCATTTCAATTGCAATCGGACCACCCCCAATAATCAATAACTGTTTTGGTTGTTTTGTTAACTCAAATATATTTTCATTTGTCAGATAACTCTTTAATCCTTTTATGTTTGGAATAAAAGGCGAAGATCCCGTTGCAATAACAAATTTTTTTGCACGAAGTATTTGGTTGGTAATTTTTATTGTATGTTTTGAAATAAACTGTGCAGAACCAAAAAATACATCCACACCCAATTTTTCAAAACGTTTTGGACTATCATGTGGTTCGATTTTTTCAATTATACTATGTATACGAGACATAACTTTTGAAAAATGAACTTTTGGGTTTGCAGATAGACCAAATATTTTAGCATCACGAATTGTTTGAGCTGTTTTTGCACTACTCAATAAAGCTTTACTGGGAACACAACCCGTCCACAAACATTCTCCGCCGAGTTTATGTTTCTCAATTAACGCAACTTTTGCACCAAGTGTTGCCGCAGCTGCTGCAACGGTCAATCCACCTGAACCGCCACCTATTACAATAATATCATATATTTGTTTTTGTTTCATTTGAGTACCTTTTTCCCGTAATATTTTTTAATAAAAATTGTGCTTGTCATCAGTAAAATAAATAATCCGATTGCGATAAATACTTCAGGCACTAATATTGCTTGCAAACTAAACCCTTCTGTTAAAATTTGTTCACCCACTGTTGCAAAAAGATACGTATAAATAAATGTCCCTGGAATCATACCTAAAAATGATGCTAAAATAAAATCTTTAAGACGAATCCGTGAAAGTCCCGCAACGTAGTTTAACGCAAAATACGGCACAAATGGTAACAATCGTAATATAAAAATTATTTTAAAACCATGTTCGTTTAATTTTTGTTTAATATTCTCATACTTAAACAACCCATCAATATAATCATGTGCTAAATATCTTGCAACTAAAAACGCTAATGTTGCACCAATTGTTGCACCAATTACATTTAGTAAAGTTCCCAACCATGCTCCGAATAAAATGGCACCAACAAATGTTAATATTGTCCCAGGAATAGATATTACGGCACCAATTGCATAAATTAAAATGAATAAAATCCACGTAAAAAAACCAAAAGATAATAAGAATTGGCGAATTGATTCAATCGTAATTTCTTGTGCGAATGGTGAAAACCGAAACACATAGACGACCGCAACAATAATTACAAAAAAAATAACTGCTTTTATATGTTTCATTTTCTCTATTCTCCGATTATTTGAACAATATGTTCTTTTTCAATTCTTTGTAACGACCACAATAAACCCCAAACCATTAATATGATACTTGCAGGTATCATAAAGGGTTGTATTTGTATGAAAAAGATAGTAAAACTCGCAAGAACTGGTGCTAAGGCGATAATAAATATTGGTGCACAACACGCAAAACCCGTAAACAATGCAAGTAAAATACCAAGCAAACCTTTTTGTGATGAACGAATCTTACATGTTCGCTGAATATGATAACTAAATAATGCTACCGTAAAATTCAAAAAAACAAGAATTGCTAATATCAAAACTAATACTAAATTCAGAGAAATAAATACTTCTATCCACATAAATGTGAGTGTTCCAACTGGTTCCCAGATAAACGGAACGCGTTGAGATAGTATAAGTGAACTCCAATTCGGTAAAAATGTCGCATTAAAAAAA
Source organism: uncultured Methanosarcinales archaeon (assembly GCA_964624275.1). GTDB lineage: Archaea > Nanobdellota > Nanobdellia > Woesearchaeales > DATGWN01 > CAZUXP01. The sequence goes on along the minus strand of CAZUXP010000006.1, from coordinate 634 downwards.
GACGACGAAAAATGTATATGTTCAATACTAAACAAATACAACACACTAAATACTGCACTGATAATAAATGCAATAGTTACTGATTTTGTATGAGTCAGTATTTTTGAGAGTTTTTCAAACCGATTCACAAGGAAATCACCTCAGTTTGAGGAAAAAACGCAAACCACGCAAACCAAAACACATCAAACGCATGTAATTCTTCTAGCTGCATATCTTGCATATCACCTTGCACTGCTTTTCCTCTTACATCCCAAACACTTTGAGTTTGTTCATCAACGATTTGGTTTTGATCAGTAATCATAAACACCAAATCTTCTTGAACAGAATCTAATGCAAACACTCGAACTGTATCTAATGAATCATCGTATAATACAAGAATTGATGTATTATGAACTGTTTTTTGATAAAGTTTTACTTCTTGTAAAAACGATTTTTGAATCGCAAGTGGGTTTTCATTTATAGTTACTCCCATTATAACTTCTTTTCTTGCAAATTGATCATCTTCAAACAAGACAGGGAAAAATATCTCTCGAGAATTATAATACCCTCTATTTTGACTTGTATATGAACCATATGGATCACGATTATAGTTTCGAACAAAACCTGTATCTTGTGATAACACTTTAACTTCACG